>JAVHPP010000167.1:0-24789 GCA_036170655.1 Candidatus Zixiibacteriota bacterium
CTTCCCCTCGATTACGGTATCGCGCTCAACGAGCGCAACCGCGCAGATCATCGTCAGGACGCCGGAGCGGATCTGTCCTACGGTTTGGGACAAACGAGTTGGCGAGTCGTGTCGAGTGGACGCTGGCAGAAAGTGGCGCCGGGCTCATTCCCTGTGGCGCCCAGCCGTACCGTAGAGACCTCGGTCGGTCTCGCGAGCGGAGGTGACAGCCGTTGGGAAATGGATCGCACCGAGAATGCCCTCAGCGGACGATTCGCCCTTTTCTATTCCCGCCGACGGCAATTCGCGGACCCGGTGTCGGGAGCCGCCGGCAGCGCCACCCGCCGCCTGCGAATTGATGGTACGATCTACAAGGCATGGCCTGTCACATCATCTCTTGCATGCCGGCTGTCAGCCGAAGGACGCTGGTGGCAGGCCGGAGACAATCGCCTCGGTCCGGGAGATGAATGGTATCTTGGTGGCGACGAACGCATGCGCGGCTACGCCGAACAAAGTCTGGCCGCGTCCTCAGGCGTCTGGGGATCATTGGAACTCAGACAACGACTGGGCACAGCCGCATTCTCGGTTTTCGCCGAGAGCGCGCGGCTTGATCCCTTTCCGAGCCATCAAAGCGGGTTGTCGAACGGCACGCCCTACGGCTACGGTTGCGCGCTGTGGCTGCTCTCCGCGGACCGGACGGGCCGCCTCGCGTTTGCCTGGCGTGACCACGTGTCATTCCCGGACGGCATCGTGCGTCTGATGGTTACTCAGACCTGGTAATACGTGGCAATGCCCCCCGCTGTCGTTGGGGCGAGGGAACGGGGTGAGGGTTTCGCCCAGCACTACTCATGAATATATTATCAGGCAGACTATCAATGGGTGCGTGGTGGTATCTCGTTCGCGGCGGCAATGTCATCCTCTCCGGCGCTGCGTCCGCTGCCGGTGTCTGGCTGGTGCAGGGGAGAGGCGCAGATGCTGCTGTCTGGCTTCTGGCTCCGCTTGCGCCGATGCTCATCACCGCCGCCGGCAACATCCAGAATGATTGCGCCGATTGCGCGATCGATCGGGTCAATCGTCCCGAGCGTCCGCTGCCCGCAGGCGCGGTCTCGTTTGCGAACGCCCGCCGGGCGATGTTCTGGCTCTTCGGCGCCGGCTTGGGCACCGCGATCGCTGCGGGATGGACCGCTGCGGCCATCGCGGTATTCGTGGTTGTCGGGCTGAACATCTACAATCTGCGGTTGTCGCGCCTGCCTCTCACAGGTAATCTTGCTGTATCCCTCATGGGGGCATTGCCGATTCTGTACGGTGGCGTGACGTCAGTCGGTTTCACATCTGGACGCTGGCTGATTGCGGCCTCGGCCACCGGCATCGCGTTCTGGCTCCACCTGTCACGAGAGTTGCTGAAGGACACAGTCGACATCGAAGGCGACCGTGCCGCTGGAAGACGCACGCTGCCGGTTCTTCGCGGTCCCAAGACTGCCATGCGTGCCGCAGCCCTGTCCCTGCTGGTCGCGGCGGCGTTCACCCTCTGGCAGGGCACGTTCGGCTGGTACGGCCCGCTCTATCTGTTCGGTATCGGCGCGACTGTGTTACCTGCCCTTCTTCTTGGCGCTGCCCAGTGCTGGTGGCGCACCGAACTCGCCGTGGCCTCTCTGTGGACAGGCGGAATCAAGCTCATCATGCTGGCGGGGCTGATCTGGATGATCCTTGCCGTGCGGCCGTACTGAGAATGTGCAGTAGGTCGGTGACCCCATGCCTCTGACCTACCGCCTCCCCAAATCCCCCCTTTGATGCTCACCGCCCATCGCGTTTATTGCTGTGTTATGTCGCTGATGTCTCCCCGCCAGAATTCCATCTGGCTCTGGCCGATTGCAATCCTCGTGGCGGTCCTGATCGCGGCTCCGGCGCGGGCGCTGACGGTGGAGGCCCGGACTGACGTTCACCAAGTCACGGTGGGCGGGAAAATCACGATTACCGTGACCGCGATTCGGTCCGACGCGCTCGGCGACCCCGAGTTTGCCGGCGCGGGCGTCTTGGCGGGCGCGTCGTGGAAGCTGGGCGGACAGATCACGCAGTCACCGCAACATGTTGGCGCCGAGATCCGCAAGGAGTGGCAATTCGAATTGACAGCGGTGTTGCCCGACTCGGCCCGTGTGACGCCGGTCGTCTACCTGGGAGTCGAACCCGTATTGGGACAGCGAGCCGATTCGATCCTTGGTGCCCCTATGCTGATTGTCATCACGCCCCCGCCGGCCACACCAGTGTGGCCTTGGGTGGCTGGCGGTCTCGCCGCGGCTGGTGTCTCTGTCTTCGTGATCACGCGGGGATTGAATCGACGCCGCGAACAATCCTTCGAACATGCCGTGGCCTCGCCTTTGCAGGAGGCCCTCGAGATGCTGGAAAGTGCGCGCGTCAATCGCCGCGCCGATCGGGTCCCGCGCTACATGGCGGATCTGGAACGTGTGCTCACGGGGTACGCCGCCCGTCGTCTGGGGACATCCCTGACCGGAAGAACATCGGCGGAAATCATCGCGTTGCTGCGAGCACGGGTCAGCGATGTAGAGATACTCGAAGAGTTAGATGCCTTGCTGCAACGCTGTGTGCAGTCACGCTTTGGCGGCGGACATCCTCAGTTCGAAATCCTGGAGAATATGGAACAGCAGGCGCGTCGAACCTTGGAACGTCTGGACAGCACATGGGTATGACATACTCCAGTCCGCCGTGCGGACGCGGGAGGCAACACCCCGTATGAACAGCAGTGACAACATAGTCGATAAGGGCCAATGAATCCGCTTGGGCGGACAGATGGGAGCAAAGGAGAGGTATTGATGCATCCGGACATCGAAGCGATTCAGAAGAAAGTTGAAGCGAATAGCGCCTTCTGCCAGACTCTTACTGATACCATTGGCCAGATCATCGTTGGCCAGCGCTACCTGGTGGAGCGACTCCTGATCGGCCTCTTGGCCGATGGTCACATTCTCTTGGAAGGCGTTCCTGGGCTGGCCAAGACTCTTTCGGTGAAGACGCTGGCAACGGCAATCCGGGCACGGTTCCAGCGCCTGCAGTTCACCCCCGATCTGCTTCCGGCCGATCTGATCGGGACGATGGTGTACAATCCGGCCTCCGGCGAATTCAAGGTGAAAAAAGGTCCGATCTTTGCCAATATCATCCTGGCCGATGAAATCAACCGCGCCCCGGCCAAAGTGCAGAGCGCACTCCTGGAGGCGATGCAGGAACGACAGGTGACCATCTCCGATACGACCTATCCGCTGCCAGTGCCATTCCTCGTTTTGGCCACGCAGAACCCGATCGAGCAGGAGGGAACCTACCCGCTGCCCGAAGCGCAGGTCGATCGTTTCATGCTCAAAGTAATCGTCGGGTATCCGGATAAAACTGAAGAACGGATGATCATGGACCGCATGACCGGCCCATCCGAGATCGCCGTTTCGCCGGTCGTTGCGCCGGAAGACATTCTCGCCGCTCGCAGCGTTGTGCGCGAGATCTACATCGACGACAAGGTCAAGGATTACATCGTGGACGTGGTGCACGCGTCACGAAACCCCGATGCGTACGGCATGGACATTGCGCCGTTGATCGCCTATGGCGCCTCGCCGCGCGCCTCGATCTATCTGAATCTGGCCGCCCGTGCCCATGCCTTTGTCAAGGGTCGCGCCTATGTCACACCCGAGGACATTAAATCGGTCGGCCCCGACGTCCTCCGCCATCGTGTGATCCTCACCTACGAAGCCGAGGCCGAACAAATCACCCCCGAGCAGATCGTGCAGAAAATCTTCGACCACGTGGAGGTGCCGTGAGAATCACCGGATGCCGCGGAATCGATGCTCCCCTCGACTATGACAGTAAGGGTGGCCCATTGGGTCGCCCGCCGTTCGAATATGGGGAGATGATTCCCACTATTCCTATAATTCCCATAATTCCATTCTCCCGGTAGTCCCCGCCATGCTGCCCCCAGACCTCATCGCCCAGATCCGCCGCATCGAGATCCGCACCAATCGTCTGGTGAATCATCTCTTCGGCGGCGAATACCATTCGATTTTCAAGGGGCAGGGGATCGAATTCGAAGAGGTGCGTGAGTATCAGCCCGGCGATGATATTCGCTTGATCGACTGGAATGTCACCGCGCGCACCGGCATACCGTTCATCAAGAAGTTCCGCGAAGAACGCGAGATGCTCGTGATGCTGATGGTCGATCTCTCCGCTTCCGGACGTTTTGGCACCGGCGCCAAGTCGAAAAATCAGGTGGCGGCCGAGACGGCTGCCATTCTCGCTTTCTCGGCGATCAAGAACAACGACAAGGTCGGCATGATCGTCTTTACCGATCAGATCGAACTGTATATGCCGCCGCAGAAGGGGCGATCGCATGTTCTGCGTTTGATTCGTGAGATTCTCTATTTTACACCGCAGCGCAACGGCACCAATATCACCGGCGCCCTCGAGTTCTTCAACCGTGTCACCCGGCGTCGCGCCGTGGCTTTTCTCATTTCCGATTTCTTCGGCTCAGGGTATGAACATGCCCTGTCCATTGCGCACCGGCGGCACGATGTCATCGCCGTGAAAGTGGAGGACCCCCGTGAGCGGCAGTGGGCCGATATCGGGCTGATCGAGTTCGAGGATCTGGAGACGGGACGCCGGATGGTGATCGACTCGGCCGGAATTGCCGGCAAACAGTTTGAGCGCGCGGTCGCGCTGGCGAATCTGCGCCGAAAACGCTTCTTTCAATCGATCGGGTTGGATGAGGTGTTTGTTTCCACTGATGGTCCGATTGCAGACAACCTGGTGAAGTTTTTCCGCCAGCGGGAGCGTCACAGACGTCGCTGAATGTGCCGCCGGAGGGGGACGAGCCAGGGGTGTCAGATGGATGGCTTCGCCCCGGACGTTTTGGAAGGGAGTATTGAAAAGGGTGCCGCACACGGAAGACGACGGGGGAGATGCATATTTTCCTTGGGAGGGCGAGGCTCCTCCCGAGCCTCTTCTTGAGTTCGGGTGGAATGGCTCGGCAGGAGCCTCGCCCTCCCGTCAGGAGATCCTGGTGGTGTTTGACGGAGCTTGGGTTCTTCCACCCTCCCTGTGAAGGGCGAGTGCCGAAGAATCTGCTTTATTGTCGGATGCGAATGTTCGATCCTGTCTATCTCAGCCCCGGTGAGGGGAGGAACTGGCTACAATGATCCATAGCGAAAGGGTGATATCATGCTATCCTGGCTGACACGTCCCCCGGTCCTGATCTTCGGTCTGGGGGCAACCGAATTGGTGCTGATTTTCCTGGTGATCATTCTCCTCTTCGGTGCGAAAAAAATCCCCGATATCGCCCGCGGACTGGGGCGCAGCATGTCGGAATTCAAGAAGGGCATGCACGAAGGCGAAACGGATGACGCCGAAAAGAAAGATCCCCCGGCCAGTCCGCCCGGTGGCTCCGCCTCTCCCAAGACCTGACGCCGGCATTTTTCATCCGCCCGGGATCCCCGATCAAGGCCCAGGTGTATCAAGACCTGAGTCGATTGGGCTTGTGATTCTTGGAGCATTGAAGCGCCAGACATTGCCTTTGATCTATGAAGATTCTCACCCAGCCACATCTGCGCCGCACGTGTCGGAGAGATTTCACAGGGAGGGTCTGGCCTGCTGGTCGCCTGATGTTGTTCTCGCTGCTGGTTCTGTTGCCAGCAGTCGCTTACTCCCAGTCTCCCGATGTCACCATTTCAACCGACAGACAAACAGCGACCGTCGGAGACCCGATTCTGTATACCCTGTCTCTCCGGTACGACTCTACTCTGCGGCTGGTGGCGCCGGTGGTCGGCAAGACGCTGGGCAAGCTCGATGTTCTCGGTGATACCACGCTGCCGGAAAGCCGGGCTGACGACGGCCGCAGAATCTACCGACGCCAGTTGCGGCTTTCTGCCTTTGACATCGGCAAACTCTGGATCGCGCCACTGCACGGTGAATTCGCGGCTCCCAGCGGACAGTCTGTACCGTGGCACAGCGATTCCCTCGCGATCACCATCACGTCCGTTCTGCAGGCTGCCGGTCCCGACACAGTCGATATCCGTGGCCTCAAAGGACCGTACGAGGTACCGCTGGCACGCTGGTGGTGGTGGCTCATTGGCGGCGGGCTGGTTCTGGCAGGAATTACCTGGTGGTACCTGAGACGTCGTCGCCAGATTGCCGCGGCCGTGGTTGTCCCGCCGGTTCCCCCTTGGCAGCAGGCGCTTGAGTCGCTCCAGATCATGCGAGAGCAGATCGATCCAGCCGCGCAAGGCGGACGCGTCTGGTACTTCCGCCTCTCGGAGATCCTGCGCCAATATTTCGATGACCGCTATGGCTGGCCCAGCATCGATGAGACAACATCGCAGATCATGGAGCGTCTCGCGGCAGCGCCATTCAACGGTGATCATCGCGCGCGCGCCCGGGAGTTCTTCCTCTTGGCTGATCAGGTACGTTATGCCAGGCATCCCGCGAAACTTGGTCGGCCCGAGGTGGATTGGGAATGGGTACGTGACTTCGTGCAGTCGACCATTCCCGTTGTGATCGCTTCGGAGGCGCCAGCGTCGCTGACAGACAAGCCGCCGTCAGACGCTACGGATACGGCTGCCCGGCAGGAGATCGCCCGATGACCCTGCGTTTTGCCGATCCGTGGTTTCTTCTCGTCCTCCTGCTGGTGGGCGTGGCCGTGTGGCTCACTTGGCGGCTGCGCCGCCTCAGTCCCACAACCGCGTTCCCGCATCTGGACCTGCTCAAGGATGTCGCCCCGACGTGGCGCGTGCGTACACGCTGGTTGCCATCGGCGGCGCGCCTCATAGCGCTACTTCTCCTCGTGATCGCTCTGGCGCGTCCTCAATCTGGCTCCACGTCGCGCGAGGTGACGTCGGAGGGCATCGACATCATGCTGGTGCTCGATGTCTCCGGCTCGATGAAAGCGGAGGATTTCAAGCCCAACAACCGTCTCTATGTCGCCAAACAGGTCATCCGTGAATTTATCAAGGGACGCGCGAATGACCGCATTGGGCTCGTCGTTTTCTCCGGGCAGTCATTCACGCAATGCCCGCTGACGCTGGACTATGGCGTCCTCACGGGATTTCTCGACAAGATCGACTTCGGCATGATCGAGGACGGCACCGCCATCGGGATGGCCATCGCCAATGCTGTCAACCGCCTGCGTGAGTCGACAGCGAAGAGCAAGATCATCATCCTGCTTACCGATGGCGTCAACAACCGCGGCCAGATTGATCCGCTGACGGCGGCGGAGATTGCGCGTACTATGACAATCAAAGTCTACACCATTGGTGCGGGAAAACCCGGAAATGCCATGTATCCGGTCGACGATCCCGTCTTTGGCAGGCGCTACGTGTACCTGCCCAACGAACTCGACGAGCCATCGCTCCGGCAGATTGCCGACCGGACCGGCGGACGGTACTATCGCGCCCAATCCGAAAAGATGCTGGAGGACATCTACAAGGAAATCAGCATGCTCGAAAAGACCGAGGTGAAGGTCAAAGAATATGTCCAGTATCGGGAACTCTTCGGTTACTTTGCCGCTGGGGCGTTGGGCTGTATGTTTCTCGCCGGTGTTCTGGGGGCAACCTGGTTCCGTAAGCTTCCGTAAGACTTGAAGGGTGATGACTGATGCGTTTTGGGGCTGTTCATTGGCTGTGGATGCTGGCGCTCGTGCCCGTAACGGGCGCGCTGTTCTGGTATGCTGCCCGGCAACGCCGTCGTCTGTCCGCCCGCTTTGCGGAGACACAGGCGTGGGCGCTGCTGACCCGTCATGTCTGGCGCCGGGCACGATCGTGGCGCGCGGTGCTGCTTCTGGCCGCGCTCTCGCTGACCGCCCTGGCCGCCGCGCGTCCGCAGTGGGGTGCCCGCGCTGTCATGCTCAAACGGCGCGGTCTTGATATCGTGGTTGCTCTCGATGTTTCCCGGTCCATGATGGCGACCGACGTGAAGCCCGACCGCCTGACCCGTGCGAAACGTGAGATCTCCGGCATCCTCGATCGGCTTACCGGAGACCGCGTCGGCGTGATTGTCTTCGCTGGCGACGCATTTGTCCAGTGCCCGCTGACTTTGGATGGGGCGGCGGCGCGCTTGCTGTTGGACGCAGTTGGAACCACTTCGGCCGGACGACCGGGGACCAACATCGCCGAGGCAATCACGACCGGCGTTGACATGTTCGACAAAAACGAGCGCCGCTCCAAGGTCCTCATCCTGGTGACCGACGGAGAGACCCTTGAAGGCGATGCGCTGGCGGCGGCTCAGACGGCCGGTGAGTCCGGAACGCGCATCTACACCCTCGGCGTGGGCACACCAGCGGGGGAACCGATCCCGATGACCGATGACGAGGGCCGCCAGACGGGGTTCAAAAAGGATGAAGCCGGACAAGTGATCCTGTCGAGGCTGGATGAGGTGTCTCTCCAGAAGATTGCGTTGGCCACCGACGGTCGTTATTTCCGCGTGGGACCGACCGAAATTGAAATAGGTGCGCTTTTTGATGAACTGAACCGGCTCGAGAAGAGAGAAATGGAAGGGCGATTGTTCACCGAATTTGAGGAGCGGTTTCAGTACTTCCTGTTGCCGGCTTTTCTCTTCCTCCTCTTGGAATTTGTCGTCCCGGAAGTTCGCCCCCAGCCGGTACGCCGTTGGCTGAAATGGCCGGGACGCGCGCGCCGATTCCTCCCCATTGTTGC
This sequence comes from Candidatus Zixiibacteriota bacterium, assembly GCA_036170655.1. GTDB lineage: Bacteria > Zixibacteria > MSB-5A5 > WJJR01 > WJJR01 > JACRMA01. The sequence goes on from JAVHPP010000167.1 coordinate 8,673, forward strand.
CGGGAGCAAAACATGATGATACCCTCTGACTGTACGTTCCGCATATCACTCAGACATGCAGGTATCGCTACCCTGTTTGTGTTACTTGGGTCGTTACCCTTGCAGGCAGACGAGTTCGCCCGGCACAATAACGAAGGCAACAAGCTCGCGAAGCAGGAGCAATTCGATCAGGCGCTGCAGCGTTACCATGAAGCCCGTGTTGAACGTCCCGATCGGCCTGAGGTTGGTTACAACATCGGCAACGTCTATCATCTCGAGGGCAAGTTCGACTCCGCTGCCAAGGAATACCAGAATGCGCTTTCCGCGCTCACCGGCCCGGTGGCGCCCCAGGCCAGCTATAATCTCGGCAATACGCTTTTCCGCATGCAACAATACGGGCCGGCCATCGAAGCGTACAAGGGTGCACTGATCGAGAACCCGTCAGATATCGATGCCAAGCACAACCTGGAACTGGCGCTCCGTCGGTTGCAAGCCGACTCGACTAAACAGCAGCAGAAGCAGGACGACCAGAAGAACAAATCCGACTCTACACAGCAGAACAAGGACAAGAAGGACAAGCAGCCCAAGCCCGACTCCACTCAGGACAACCAGAAATCGGGGCAGGACAAGAAGCCGCCCACCGATTCAACTCAGGGACAGCCACCTCCCAGCGGACAGGACAATCAGAAACCCGGTGGACAGAAAAAGGATCAGCAACCGCAGCAGCCCGTGGGGATGACAAAGGCCGACGCCCAACGCCTCTTGGACGCGTTGAAAAACGACGAGCTGAAAGTGCAGAAGCAACGGGCGCAACGGTTGAACGAAGTCAAAGTGACGAGGGATTGGTGATGCGCATGCGTTTCCGGCTGATCGTCATCTTGGCGGTCGCTTTGGCGTTCTGGCCAATCGGATCCCGTGCGGCGACCACTATGACCGCCTCGGTCGACAAGACCAATGTTTCGATGGGGAGTTACTTGACGTTGACCATTACGGTTGAGAGCGGGGAGCAGCAAGTGCCCACGCCGCAACTGCCCGAGCTGAGCGCTTTTGATGTCTATTCTTCAGGGCAGAGCCAGAACATCTCCTGGATCAATGGCAATCTGAGTTCTTCCATTTCCTTCACTTACATTCTTTCTCCGAAGCGCGAGGGCCAGTTTGTCATCGCGGCCGCCACGGTCAATGTGGGGGGACAGTCATACGCGAGCACCCCGATCACGGTGAATGTCATGCCCGCCCGTACCGCCCCGACCACCCCGTCGCCCCCGGCGTCGGCGCCGCCGAGTGCCGAGGGCGCCCAGCGGCCCCACGATCGCCAGATCTTTATCACGGCGGAGCTGGATCGCGAAAGCGCATACGTGAACCAGCCGGTGACCTACATCTTCCGGTTCTACCAGGGCGAACCATTACTCGGAAATCCTGAGTACACGCGCCCATCTCTTCCCGGGTTCTGGGTCGAAGACCTGCCGCCGCAGCGGAAATTCACCACCGTGACCGGCAATGTTCGCTACGAGGTCACCGAGATTCGCACGGCGTTGTTCCCGACCGATGCTGGTGTGAAGGCCATCAGTCCCGCCGAAGTCAAGGCGACGGTCCGCAGCCGTCGCCGTACGCGTGTGCGCGACCCATTTGGTTTCTTCGGTGATGATTTCCTTAGTCTGGGGGACCGGGGTGAGTCGCTCAATCTGGTCACAAAATCGCTCAAACTGAATGTGCTACCGCTTCCCACGGAAGGCCGCCCGGACGACTTCAGCGGTGTCGTTGGCCAGTACACACTCGATGCCAGGGCCGATGTTCGCACGGTGAATGTCGGCGACCCGATCACTGTGACCGTGACTGTCACTGGCGAAGGAAACGTCAAGTCCGTTCCCGCTCCTCGCTTCGATTCTTCGGCGGCATTTCGAACTCTGCCGGCCGGAACCTCCGAGCAAATCGCGACTTCGGATTACAAGGTCAGCGGCAAGAAAGTCTATGAGTACGTGTTCGTTCCGCAGCGACCTGGCACGTACCGTGTCCCATCGTTCTCGTTTTCCTATTTCGATCCTAACGCCCGGCGTTACCGCACGCTCCGGACGGATTCTCTTGAAGTGACGGCGACCGGTGCCGCCGCAGATTTCACGATACCGTCCTTGTCGCTGAATAAAGATCAGGTGTCTGACCTGGCGGCCGATGTTCGCTTCCTGAAGACGGATGGCAGCCGTCTGCGCCTCCGTAGCGGGATCGGTGTCTTCGGGTGGGCATTCTGGCTTGGTCACGCGATCCCGCTTATGAGCTTGGTCGGGTTCATGGTCTGGCGGCGTCGCGAGTTGGCAATCGCGGCCGATCCCGTCGGCCGCCGCCGTAGGAGCGCGTATCGTACTGCCTTGGCGCAGCTGTCATTGGCCACCGGTGATCGGTCAAATACCGCAGATAACCTCGCCACGACGCTTCTACAGTATTACTGTGACCGGTTCAACCGCGCCGCTTCTGGTGTACACCGCGAAGAAATGCGCAATGACTTTACGCGCGAAGGCATTCCCACCGCTCACATAGAGGATTTTCTCACCCTCCTCGATGAATGCGACCGCAGCCGCTACGCGGGAACGTCCGGTGGACAATCAGGTGGCGCCGTGGCAGATCGTGCCAGACAGGTTCTGGCTCGCTTAGAGGGTGTCAGCCGATGAAGCGTGACTGCGCAAATCGCGTCTCGGATTGTGATGCAGGCGATTGTGGTGCAGTTGTCCTCCCCTGCGCGTGCAGGCGAGGACGACTGCACCACTATCGCCTGTTGCTTGCCCTGCCGATCCTGGTGGCAGTTGTTGCATCACCGGCCCATTCCCAGAACGCCGATCAGATCTTCAACGACGCGGTATCCGCTTATCAGCGTGGCCGCTTTGATTCGGCGGCAGTCGGCTTTCAGTCGATTGTCCGGCGCGGCATCGATGACGAGCGTGTATGGTACAACCTTGGCAATTCCCAGTTTAAGATGCATCAGATTGGCCACGCACTCGTGTCATACCGCCGGGGTTTGCGCATCGCCCCGCGTGATGCCGATCTCAAAGCGAACCTCCGTTACGCACGTCTCTTCGCCGCCGATAAGATCGAAACGGTGGGTGAGTTTTTCCTCGAACAGTGGTGGCAAAAGCTGGTGAGCTATTTCTCTGTCTATGAAACACGCGGGATAACAGCTGTGTTGTTTTGGCTGGCGGCTGCAGTGACAGTCTGGCGCCTCTGGCCACAGGCTCGGCATCTCCCGAATTGGAGAGTCATCGCTGCGACGTGGGTGCTGTGGGTCGTCGTCACCGGAGCGGCGGCAACTTGCTACGTTCGCGATGCGATCACCCTCGCCGGAGCCGTTACCACTGTCCAAACCAATGTCCGCGGCGGACCGGGCCAAGATTACGCACTTCAGTTTGTCGCCCATGATGGACTGATGGGGACGGTCGAACGGACCGAATCCGGCTGGCACCTTGTGCGTTTCCCCAATGGTGCCAAGGGTTGGGTCGCCGTCTCCGACTTCGAAATCATCTGAACAGCCTGAAGCGGGAAACGATGTGGCGCAGCCGCCCTCGGCTGCGGGTACAGGCGCGGACGAAAGCCCGGCGATCTGCGCGTGACACCCACCCGGGTGCCCAGATTCCATCATCCGCATACGGCGGATTACTCCCTGTTTAGCCGTTGACTGTTTCCCTGCAATGCGGAATGTTAGCATCAGATGTGGGCGCGAGGGTGGCCCGGTCGGTCCGCTCGGGCCCAGGAGACAGAATGCGGCATCCGTGGTGGCGATCAAAACGTCTCTTGGGGCTGGTAGCCGCGCTCGGTTTTCTGGTCTATTCTTTCTGGGGAATTGATCCGCAGACCATCTGGCACACGTTCGCTCGCATCCGTCCCATCCATCTGCTCCTGGTGTTGCTCGGTGTGATCGGCATGCCTCTCGCACGGGCATTTCGCCTCAAGTACATCCTCGATCCGCAGAAGCGAGTGCCGGCGGGACGTCTCTTCGCCATCTTCAGCGTGGGTCAGTTGCTGAACATCGCGCTTCCTGCCCTGACTGGACAGGTGGCGAGAGTGGTTCTGTTCTCTCGCACACTCGGCATCACCAAGACGCTCGCATTTACGATGGTTTTCCTTGAGGTCCTCTTTGACGGGCTGACTCTTCTGATGCTGATCTTTGCAGCATCCTTCCTCGTTGTTCTGCCTCCGTGGCTGGTTCGTGGCGAGGTTGTAATCCTGCTGACGTGCGCACTCCTCTTCGCCTTTCTCTACATGCTGTTGCATCACCACCGGGATGGAGGCGTCCATCACGGCCCGTGGCGAAGGCGTTTACCTCCACGGCTGGTGCGCCAATGGGACAATATGAGCGCCTCGTTTCTGGCGGGTCTGCACATGCTAACCAGCAAACGGCACCTGGCGGTTGTGGCTCTTTTTTCCCTCGTTTCCTGGCTGTCCCATGCGCTCATCGTTCTCTTTCTGTTGCATACATTCGGATTCGAGTTTCCCCTGTGGGTCGCGATCGTCATCCTCATTGTCAATACGCTGGCCATTATGGTGCCATTGACACCGGGAAACATCGGGACCTTCCAGTTTGCCTGCATTATTGGTCTGGGTTTTTTCGGCATTCCCAAGGACGAAGCATTGAGCTTTTCGCTTGTCCTGCACATCTTCGAGGTTGGCCCCGTGTTCATTCTTGGTTCCATTGCCTCGTTCTCGCAGCATGTCCGTGTGCGTGAGTTCCGGACTCCGGAAGTGTTAGCTGAGCGCGAACGGCTGACCACGGAGACAATGACCTTCGAATCGCTCGAGAATTCGTCAGAGCGAATGGGGTCGGGGACTCGCGCGTCGGAGCAGAAGACGCAGGCTCTGCCCGGGCAATCCCCTTCGGGCGGCACGGATGTGCGGTCGCCCCGGGATCAGTGACTGTCACTTCCCGGGAGGCCGTGTTGACCCGTCTGCCCGTGGGAGCTATATTGTCAGCGGTGCACAGACGGCGAGGAGGAACAAATGTACTTCCTGGTTTATGAACGGCGCAAAGGAAGCGACGAGGAGATCAATGATCTCGGCGCGCTCGTTTCCGGCATCACCGAATGGCTGACCCATCTGCAGCAATTGATGAAGCAGGGCAAAGTCGTCCATCACTGGGGGTTTCGCGGACAGCATGGGAGCGTCACGATCTTCGATGTCGCCTCGGGGGAAGAATTGCAGAACATCCTACGCCAGAACCCCATGGATGAAAAATTGGTATGTCGTGAGATCTACCCCGTCTGCACAATCGAGCAGGAGATCAATAACGTCTCCAACTATATGACCGGCATTTAATGGACATGGTCCCCCCGACGCCGTCCGCCTTCTCGTTCCGGGTTGGTCACGATCTGAGTCCGCATGGGTGAAGCGCGCGAGTACGATGGCCGCGTCATCAAGTGCTTTGGCCGGCGTTTCGTCGTCTTCACGAGGGAGGGCACGTTCGATTGTGATTTGCGCGGACGGTTTCGCTTGGGGATGGGGAAAACAGTGACGCCCGTCGCTGTAGGGGACCGCGTCACCATCACGGTCGAGGCACCCCCGTATGGTGTGATTGAAACCCTCCATCCGCGCACCAACAAGCTCTCCCGTCCCGATATCCTGCACCCGGATCGTGAGCAGGTGATCGTCGCCAATTGCGATCAACTGATCGTGGTCAGTTCGGTCGCGCACCCGCGGCTCAAAACCGGCGCCATCGACCGCTTCCTGCTGACTGCCGAGAAGAACGGCCTGCGCGGGGTCGTGGTCATCAACAAGGCCGATCTCGCCACGGGCGACACCCACCAGCATGTCGCATTTATCTATGAATCCGTCGGATACCCGGTCGTGCTGACGTCGGTCAAGACCCGCGAGGGGTTGGACACACTCCGGGAGATTGTCCGGTTCAAGACGTCCATTTTTGCCGGACATTCGGGCGTTGGCAAATCATCGCTCCTCAATGCTCTGCAACCCGGCCTGGCGATCGCCGTCGGAGAGGTTTCCGAATCGACCGACCGGGGGATTCACACCACGACCACCGTCGCGCTTCACCCGCTCGACTTCGGCGGGTACATCGTTGACACTCCCGGCCAGCGTGTGATCGGCCTCTGGGATGTGGCGCCGGACGAACTGCCCGGTCTCTTTCGTGAATTCGTCCCCTTGCGCGACCACTGCCGTTTCCGCCGATGCATGCACATCGGCGAGCCGGACTGCGCCGTCAAGCTGGCCGTTACCGAGGGCCGGATTACCACCGAACGGTACGACAGTTATCTGCGCATCCGCCAGTCCCTGAATGAGGAACGTCCACGCCTGTAACTTCCGGCTTGCTTGACGCCGCACTCGGACGTAAAATGCATACTGATGGGGACGATGCGCTGCATGTCTGGGTACTCGCTGCGATGGACGCTGATTGGATGCGTGATGCTCGTAGGTGTGTTGTTGCAGAGCTGCGCCAAGCGCATGGACCCCGTCGATCAGATCAATGCCATGGTCCCGCAGATCACCGATGCGTTGAATCGCCACGATGCGACGGCCCTGAAGAAACTGGCCACCGCCCGCTTCGATGCCGACATGTTCATTGCCGAAATGTTCACTCAGGATGTCGGCGACAAGGTCACTTTATCCGTGGCGCGTATTCGTATTGTGGGCGATGAGATCAGACTCACCGCCAGCGCCGTTTACAGTCCGAATGAGATGTACGGCGGCGCCAAGGAAGTTTCTATTCTCTTTGCGGGTGGTAGGAAGTTGAAAATGGACCAGTACACGGTCACTCATCTGGTGTCTGCCAAGCGACGGTAGATCGTTCCGCTCCCCCGAATGTCCGTGTCCGCCACACAGGTGACCCAGAACTCAGTTCCGAATCCATCTCCGACGCCGGTGCCGTCACAGCCGAGCGCGAAGTCACGTTTCATCCGCCGCATGTTCGACACCATCGCGCCGGACTATGACCGTCTGAACACGTGGGTCTCCCTGGGGTTGGATCATCGCTGGCGGCGGCGAGCGGCCCGCCTGATGCCGAATGATGGCTGGATCGCCGATTGGTGCGCCGGCACCGGCGACCTCGCTCGCGCATACCTCCGCCGGAAAGGAACCAGCGGCCGCGTGGTCCTCTGCGATTTCTCCGCGGAAATGAGGCGGCTTCACGAAGCGAAGTTCACGACGGCGGAGAAAGCCCGCATGTTCTATGTTTCCTGTGACGTCACCCGGGCGCCTTTTCGTGACGGCGTCTTCAACGGGCAGCTCATGGGTTTTTCGCTCCGCAATCTGACCAGCCGCACCGCGTTTTTCATGGAGGCCGCGCGTTGCTCGGCGTCCGATGGCCGTGGCGCTCTCGTCGATCTCGCCAATCCCCGCGTCGCCATCTGGCGCTGGGCCTGCCGTATTCATTTTACTGTGATCGCACCGATGATGGTTTCCCTGCTGGCGCGACGAGGGATGTATGCCTACCGCTACTTAGCCGAGTCGATCCGGCGCCAGCCTCCTCCGGAGCAGATCGTGGCCGAGATGCGTTCCGCCGGATTGCCCGGAGCGGGCTGCCGGTTGCTTGCCGGTGGTGTGGGTGCCCTGTTTCACTGGGGATGGACGTCACACGATTTGTCAAGGTCCGTGGGCTGAATACCTGGCATGTTTGGGTCAAACAGGTGTATAATTCCACATTCGGTAACTGCAATGCCCGGATCATCGTGATGAGGAGACCATGAAGAGGGCAATCACCCAGATCGTCCAATTGTGTATTCTGGCCGCTGTCTTCGCTGTCGGCCGTAATACGATCGCTCCCGGTGGGATCGCGTGGGTGGGGCAGTGGACGGCGGCGACCGCATCCACCGACTCCAGCAATGCTGCGCCGCACTCGCCATCGGCCCAGCCGGACGATCCGCCGTTCTTGACCTTCGAGGCAGCCAAGGCCAAATTCGCCGATCCCGGCGTGATCTTCCTCGATGCCCGCGACCCGGAGGACTACCGCGCGGGACACATCGCGAGGTCCATTGCGCTGCCCTTTGAAGAGTTCGATCAATACTGGCCCGATGTCGAACCGCAGCTGCCCCGTGACCGCGAAATCGTCGCCTACTGCTCCGGCGCCGAATGCGAACTCTCGCTCTTTCTTGCGCGGCATCTGCGCACGTTGGGATACACGAAACTGTCGATCTTCTTCGGTGGCTGGAGCAAGTGGCAGGAGCAGGGCCTCCCCGCTGACACCGGGATGGCCGCGCCGGGCACGGTGGGTAGAGAGGGGAGAGGGTGATGCCGATTCTGCGCAACGAGTGGTTGTCGCTCATCGCCCGGCTCGTGGTCGGTGTGGTCTATGTTTATGCCTCGATTGACAAGATTATCCACCCCGAGGCCTTCGCCAAAATCGTCAGCAACTACCACATCCTGCCCGGCTCTCTCATCAACATCTTCGCGCTCTTCCTGCCGTGGGTGGAGATGTTCTGCGGCATCGCGTTGATCATCGGCGCTCGCGTTCTCGGCGCCTCGACCATCCTCGCTGGCTTGACTGCGGTCTTCATTGTGGCGGTGGGGATCAATGTCCTGCGTGGTGTCAACATCGCCTGTGGCTGTTTCTCCACATCATCAAAGGCCCGCACACTCGGATTGACGCTCTTAATTCAAGATGCCGTTCTGCTTCTTCTGGCGTTGCATGTCCTGGTGCGTGGTCCCGGCCGATGGGCGCTGGAATCGCATTGCCCTCCGTCCCCATCAGCGGCGGCGGTTCCTTCGGGGGCGTCTGCGCATGAGCAGCTTTGACTTCCTCGCGCACCACTACAATGCAATGACCGGCTTTCCCGGCCGGATCGATGCGCTGGCCGCGTCGATCCGCCCCTGGCTCGAAGCGTGGCGCGTGAAGACCGCCCTTGATGCCGGTTGCGGCGGTGGCGCGCTCATGTTTGCGCTCGACAACTGCGGTGTGACGCCCGTCGGGCTGGATCTCTCCGAACCGATGTTACGTCTCGCCATCCAGAACGCGCGCGAGCGCAGCAAATCCTTTTGTTTCCACGGCGCGCCCCATGCCTCTGCCGGCGCCATCCATCCCGGCGCCTTCGATGCCGTCTTCTGTCTGGGCAATGCGATTATCGGCGAGCACGACGACCGGTCGATGATCGAATCTCTCTCCGGACTCTGCCGGTCCCTGCGGCCGGGCGGCCATATTCTGATCCAGATTCTCAATCTCACGCCGTTCTTCCTCGGTCTCAAAACCGTCATCGCCCGTCGGTCTCTCGATGGCCGCGAATACCTGCGCTTCGCGACACCGCAGAAAGACCAGCTCACGTTTTGTGCTCTCGTTCTCGGCCCCGCCAGTGAAGTCGATGTCCACACATCAACATGGGGCCGCTGGGAGCGTGTCCGGCTGCTGTCTTGCGTCTCGGAGGCGGGATTTGAGGACGTGGCAACTTATGGAGCCATCGACAAATCGCCGTTCGATCCACGCCAATCGACCGATCTGGTCGTCGTCGCGCGGAGCGCGGTCTGACGAATCGGTGAGTGATTGCCTCCGGTCTCGCTCCAGCGGACTCGACGGAGTGTGCAAAAAACCGCATCCCCATCGCGTGAAGCAGGGCACGGATGAGATTGCTTCGTCGGTCGTTTCGCTTTCAGCGGACCTCCCTCCTCGCAATGACCCAAGCGATTACGGGTCGTCGATGGGCGAATCAATCTCAGCTTTATGAATGATCAAATGACCACGATGGGGGGCAGCGCTCCCCCGAGGCGGCATACCGTATCACAAACTTGAAAGGGACCTCATCCCCGCATGAGGTCCCTTTCGTACTGTACTGACGCCCTTCCACAGTATAGTCAGTACCGCTCTTGTAGTCTCAGGATTGGGCCGCGCGAGATATCTCAACCGTCCTTTGGTCTCGAGTTTCTCCCCATCTTTCGATCGCTTTTTCTTTCTACTCTCACGTGCACCCAATCCTGTCACGAACATGGAGGAGTACAGGTCCACACACCGTATAAACAACTTCCGTGCCAACCAAGTCCGTTCGTGACCATTCAGGCCATCTCACTGTTATTCAACGCATTATGGTATTCGGTCAGACTCGCAACGAGCAGGTATCTCACCCTTCGGCGCAATCGTTGCGACGCGTCCTCGTCTCAACCAACGGATGCCATCTAACCCATTCGTAGAGATTGGGTTGAGCGACGCACGGGCTGCGTGGCCGTTCTGCGCCTTTCAAAATTGGAACGGAGATGGTGTGAAGGTCAAAGCAAAGATCACAAAGCAGACCCAGCCGAGCGTTTGGCGGCCCCGCCCCAGGGGAATCTCGTCAATCAGTGTCGGCGGGTGTTTCGGACGCAGGAAGAGTCCGATGGCGACCCACATCAGCCACCACGGCCACCAGAACGAGATCGTCAGCAGACCCGCGATGACAGCATACGCCACATACTTCTGCCGCTTCCCCAACAACGCGTACGCGATATGCCCGCCGTCGAGTTGCCCCATCGGCAGCAGGTTGAACATCGTGACCAGCAGCCCCGCCCAGCCAGCGAACGCAATCGGATGAAGCACAACATTCTGGTCGGCCGTGACCCCCGGCAGGACCACCGACGAAATGGCGCGGAACAGCAACGACTCGCCGAGGGTGAGGCCGCCCTGTGTCTCCGGACCCGCCACGGTCGATTGCGACAACCCGACAATCAGCGCGACGATCGAAACCACAAACCCCGCCAGCGGTCCGGCTGCTGCCATCTCGAATAACGCCCGGCGGTCGCGGATCGGCGAACGCAACTGGATGAATGCCCCGAATGTCCCGAGGATGTTCGGCGCCGGGATGAAATACGGCCACGATGTGTCAATCCGCCGGCGTCGCGCCGCAACGAAATGCCCAAACTCGTGAAACAGCAGAATCGCCAGAAACCAGACCGCAAACTTCGCCCCGGCGAACAGCACGACCGAAACCACCGTCAGACCAAAGAGCGCGATGTTCAGCCACGGAACCTTCTCTGCGCGCTGTTCCATCACGACTGTCAGAAGAACGTTATCGCCCCCGAAAGGAGAGCCGTTTCCCGCTGCCGTTTCAGGTTCCCCCACGGGCTCAATCTCGCACTGATACCCCGCTGCCGCGTACCGTCCCATGACCGCCGTGCGGAAATCGGCCAGCGGCACCCGCGGCCTGCCCCGCATGACCACCGATTGCTTGGTTGAGTAGATCACGTCCAAATCCAGAAGATCATATACCAATTCCTGGATCTGCCGGACTCGTGCAGTGGCTTCTTTCCGGTTCATGGTCAAGACATTTCCCTCACGATGTCACCTCTCCGGTCCCGTCTGACAAAGTCGGTGTGCTCAATGCACACGGGAACAACATATACATCCGGCGCCACGTTCGCATTCCATCTTTCCCGTCCCGATTCCGTCACAATCTAATCATGTGCTCAGCGTCTCTGACAAAAGGATGGCCGGCATCCGGCAGTCAGGCTGGGTAATTCAGTGGAACGTCTATTCTTCGGGAGGGCGAGGCTCCTGCCGAGCCTCTTTTTGCACCGGAGGGAAGAGGCTCGGCAGGAGCCTCGCCCTCCCGTTTGCATCTCGATCACTTGTTCAATTCGTCAGTCTGGTGGTCATTTCGTTAGAGAGTCTCAAATCGCTCTTTCAGGGCTGAAAGAATGATTTCAATCTCGCAAACCCAGGGCGAAGCCCCGGGGGCGTGTTGAAAAAGTGCCCGGACAGGAGTGTCCGGGCCACCGGCAATAAGGGAAGTCGTTGTGTACCAGTGGCGCGGACACTCCTTGTCCACGCTTGATTGTGGTACATAGAGGGTTTTTCAACACGCCCTGGGACACGGGACGCCAGAAAGTCTGTCAGCCCTGAAAGGGCGGCCCTGCCCGGCCACTTTTCCCCCACAAATACGAAGGAGGAAGGCCTGCGCCTTCCTCCTTCAATCAAATCAAGCGAGATGTCGAATCAGCGGCAAGTCCCGCGACCAATGTCGCGGGACTTGCCTGTCTGGAAGAACTTAGAACCCGAACCGCCATGCACCCAGAGGAGCAGGGCCGCCGGAAACGTAGTTCAAGAGGTACAGCTGGTCCGCCGCATCCGGCGCACCGCCGCTGTTGTTGACGTCGCCGCTGAATGCATCCGGATAGATCTGATTTCCGGACAGAAGCCAGCAAACGTCGCCGAGGTTGATGACACCATCGTCGTTCACGTCGCCGCGAGCGAACCCGCCCCAACGGGCGGAACGCTTCGCCAGCGCCGCGCCGGCCGCGCCGATCACTGCTGGATCGTTCGAAGCCGCGCTGATGCCATACAAGGCCTCATGGACAGCCGCCGTACCAAGCGGCGCGAGGTTGAACGGCTGGTGCACAAGAAGAGCCGAACGATCTTCAAGCGTCGCTTCGCCGTTGTCCACGCCGCGTGTCGGCAATTGTGTGACGACTTGATGCCACACACTAGCACCATTGCCTGCTGACCATGCACCCGGACTGTACACACGATTCGCATTCGAAACAATCTCGATCCGGTGTGGAGCGTTCGCCAGCGGATCGACGCCAGTGTAGGTCGAGGGCTGGTTGGGATCGAGCATCCCGTACGCGAACTTCGGCGTCACATTGTCCCAGATGAAGTAGCCGTTGTAATCGTCGCGGTAGCGCCCACTGTTGTCAAGGTAGGAACCCATCACGTCCCAGTCCATAAATGTACCGGCGTAGAGGTTCGACTTGGCCACTGCGTCACGATTCTGGAACTCCCAGCGGATGAGCTTGAAGTCACCATAGAGAGGATCGTTCGCGCCGACTTCGGTCTGGGTAATGTTCACTCCGATGGTCGCCAACGGCGTACCCGGAAGCTCGGATTCGTTGGTGTCCACATAGTACGAACGAACCCACGAACCGAACACTTCAACTGGGGTGCCGGGGCAACCGCTGCCCGGAGCGCGATACCAGCCGAGGTGAATGTCGCTGGCTTCGTCGAATCCGCAGATTGCAGAAGAGTTCGGATTCGGCAGGTAGTTACGATTGAAGCCAGTGCCATAGGAAGCACGCATTTGCGCGCCGCCGATCGTCGCTGACGAGTCGCCCGCAAGTACCAGACCACCGTCATACAGGTTCGTGTTTACCGCGGACGGATCTGAGCCAAAGAACACGGCGTCGTTGGTAAAGCCCATCGAACCGTAGTTGTACACCTTCTCGGTGTTCGCCGCGCCGAGCGTGTTCCAGGTCAGCAGCGCGTCGGTCAACTGACAGCCGCCGAGGTAGTGAACCAGCAAAGCCGGATACCCGAGAAGCGCACCACCCGGATCCTCAGGATAGAAATCCGGATCGTCGCTCACCGATTCGATGTACTCGTCGTCGCCGCCACGGCCAAGTCCGGTGCCGTCATAGAGCCAACTGATGTCGGTTGTGCCGCCTGCTGGAACCGGGTTCGTGCCGTAAGTCACAGCCGAAGTCCGGGTCAGGTTGGCGCTTGCCGCCATGCTCTGGCTGGCACGCTTGGTGGTGCCATACGACGCGTCCGCCTTCTCGATCTTCTGATCGAACGACGTGTATTCACCGTCGATCAAAGAGACCGAAAGACCGTTCATCCGGTCTGCCTTCGAGCGTTTTGCGTCGCTGAAGTACGACAGGTAATCGCCGCCGACTTTGATGTTCGAGTACGCCGACGCATACTGTCTCTGCAGTTTCGTCACGTTCTTCGACGCCGTCGGATTGAGGTCGATGATGTTGGTGCCCGTGATGTTCAGAGGCACGCACCCTTGGTTGCCATACACCGCGGGTTCAGTCCACGGGTTGCCGCCGAGCGTGTTCAGCGGAACGAGAATGCTCGTTTCAAACACGAGCTGATCCGTGAACGGACGGTTCGCCTGGTTGAACTTCCACGCGGTCACAACGCCAGCGCCGCCCGGAGCCACAGCTGAACTGCGCGCGTTGACCACGGCATAGTCGGCGCCGTCGGATCCGCTCGCCAGCGCTGTTCCGTTGACGATGCCCAGGAAGGTGCGGTGCCATTCGACCGACTGGTCGGTGGCATTCAACAGCCACCATGTGCCATTGCGGTCGCCGGCAAACACGAACTTGTCGCAAGTCAGCGTCACCGGTTGCGTCACCATGAAGACGCCATTGGCGCTCCAGTTATACGCAACCGTGCCGATGTCCTTCTTCACCATCAGCACACCCGTTGACGGGTTGTCTTGCGGGATGTACACGAAATTGCGGCCAATCGTCGGCGCGCCAAACAGCGACGGCCCTTGATTGACTTGCCACGCGACCACCGGGCCAGCGCCCGATTTGTCGATCTTGTACCGACGGCCCGTACCGGCAGTTCCATCTCTGGTCGCGGCATACAGGAAACTGCCATCGATCGAGACACCACCCGGGTAACCGTCGTTCATGAATCCGGCGTCCTTGAAGTTCCAGTTGATGGCGCCGGTCGCCGCAGCGATCGAGTAGATTGACCCGTCGGCCAGACTTGTTGCGCCACCGGTGCCCACAAACAGATTGGTTCCGTCATACGCCGGACCGTGGATGCAGGCGCGATCCAAGGCGACTGGGTTGATTCCCCAACCCGAATAGAGGTAACCGGTGTTGGCGTCGAGTGCATAGAGTAATCCGCCGCCGCCCTGGTCTTCGGTCCCAACAATAAGAACCTTATCAAGGCCGACGGTCAGAAACACCGTAACGCCAAAACGGTTCTGCTTCAGTAGAGGGCCATTCGACGCGCCGGTCAGAACTCCCGCCGTCAAGTCGTTGGACCAGAACGGAGCCGTCAGAGCGGGATCCCAAGCCGAAACCGACTTGGCATTGCCGCCCGTCACAAACACCTTGCCGTCGTCAACCGTCACGTTGCCACGGTTGGCGCCAATCATGTAAGGAGCGCCGTGGATATTTCCCACTGGAGCGCCGGTCGGCGAGATCAGACTGAACGCATTCAGCCCGGTCTCATCAGACACATACACGATATCGCCAGCCACAACCGGCTCGGTGAAGTTGGACAACTGCGGCAGATTCTGCGACCAGACCTCGCGCACCTTGCAGGGATCGCCAAGGTTGATCGTGCTGGCGCCGGTCCGTTGGTAGTCATGCATCCAGGTGGGCCACTGGTCCGGACCGCCCGGTGAGCAATTGGCTTCGACAACTGGCACCTTCTCGGCGCAGATATTGGCGTCGATGTAAACTTCGTCGTCGTCGCCAAAATAGTCGCCCATGTACAGCCACGTACCGGAGACCATCGCAACCGTGTGCGGCTCCGCCCCAGCAGGCGCGCACCCGGCAAGTTGCAGGGTCTTCGTATACAGGGCAAACCGGTTGGGCAGTCCGCCCGCCACGCTGATCGACACATAGATGTCCTGCGGCAAACCGCCGTTGAGGACACCCCACGTGATGTCAGGCAGAGGGACGTCGTTGATGAGTGGCGGCAGAACCAAGCTGGCGTTCGGGATCGTCACCGAATAGAGCAGCCCGGCCGGTTCAGTCGACCAGCATGTGCCACCAAGATAGGGACCCGAACTATAGACGTTCACCACGATGTCCGGCGCGCCAGCGAAGGTATACCCCATGAACGACATGCTCTTCAGGGTATCCAGACCGCTGGAGACAAAACGCACGCCCATTTCCGAACGCGAGCCAGTGCCGTTCGGGATGGTGTAGGCGAACTCAGCCGCCGCCGCATCCATCCGGGCGCCGCCATACCAATACTGGTAGTCGCAGAGACCGGGTGTGCATTGGGTGGCCGGATCGAGAGGTGTGTACCCCTCGGACCACAACAGCAGGTTGATCTCGAAGTCAAGTCCCGGAGGGGGTTCGTTGAAATCAGCCCAGCCGGCGCCCCAGTTGTTGTAGGTACGGCAAACCTGGCCGAGAACCGGACCGGGCCAGTAGAACCCGCCGTCGTCGAACAGGATCTGCGCGCCCGCGCCTGCGCCAAAGAGCTCCGGCAGGATCGCGCCGGCAAAGTACGGGCCGGTCACGCAGCACTCAATCGTGAACGGCAGATTGAGCTGGTAAGTCACGCCGCCGCTCGGATTCGCGTTGTTCAGAGTGACCAGATAGACTGGTCCGGCGCACTTGACGCCGCCCGGAACCGGGCACGACGGATTCGTCAGGTCCACATTGAATACAACCGGCTGGACCTTGTAGGTAAACGGATTTGTAAATCCTTCTGACGTCGGACGCTGGGTCCACCGCCAGTTGATCGCGCTCACGTTAAATGTGAGCGTCGGCGGGGTACAAC
>JAVHPP010000167.1:24889-26298 GCA_036170655.1 Candidatus Zixiibacteriota bacterium
GTCCACCGCCAGTTGATCGCGCTCACGTTAAATGTGAGCGTCGGCGGGGTACAACCGGCGCCAAACGAATACGGCCACCCACTGGTCGGGTCTTGGAACACCGCATACGATTCCAGCCCCACCATCCAACCGGGTTGCCGGTAGGTTTGCGGGCCCTGCCAGTATCCGTCGCAGAAAGTTCCCGACGGCGTCAGAGGCACACCCGCCTGCGCGGTGATAGGCGCTCCTGGCTCGGTCAGTACCCGAGTCGAAGCCACCTTGTTCTGGCTGCTCCTTGCGATCGGCACAGCGCCGTCTTTGGTCGGGGATGGAACAGCCCAACTCAGCGCCGTGGTCATCAGGAACAGTCCCAAAACGAGAACTGCTACTAAGGGTTTTTTGTGCATTTACCAATTCCTCCTTAAAAAGACTGATTGCGAAGGTTCGGTCGGACATTGACCCCGCCACACAGCGGGACAGTCGCCGGGAATGGCCACAGTACAGGTCACGCCAGTTGTATCGGTCAAAATGTCTAACCTCTGATCACTCGTCTGCGACATCATTCAATGCTCTTCCCAAACCTTCATTAAAAAGGCGATCCGTTATCGATCGTGCGATATGGTTGAGGGGGATCGATGACGGGTTAGCCGACACGGGCCTCGTCAAGACACATTGCATGTCGTGACGACTTCCGCAGCGCGGGGAAATGGAACGTCCCGGAGAGGGTCCGGAGGAGGATAATAAAACCCGCCCGGTTCATCTTCCTTTCCTCGCAGAAAGGAATTACCGTCAGTTCGTTGTCTAATCCGAAGAGTCGCCGCCGGTTGCTTAGGCCGACGGCCTTCAAACGCTCGTCAGCAAGATAACCCATCCCAGCCCGCTGTCAACACATTTTCTGCCTTTTCTCGCATTTTTTCGTCATCGGCCGCCACCCCTTGTTCGCCGGGTCAACCATATCTATGTAGCACGGGCGTCCAGCCCGTGTGCACGGGCGAGACGCCCGTGCTACTTGCCGGGTGCCGCACGGCTTGCCGTGCGATGCTCCGATTTCAGCCCCTGAAAGGGGCGTTCTATCTCAGCCCAGGGCAACGCCCTGGGTCGGCAATATCAACATTATATTGAGCCCTGAAAGGGCGATGTAATCGCCGGACCGGGTTCGTCGCCGGATGTGGCCGCCCTTTCAGGGCTAATGGACTTTCCGGCATCCGGTTTCCCAGGGCTTCGCCCTGGGCTGAGATAGAACGCCCCTTCGGGGCTCAGGGCTCAAAATAATGCCGGTCGTGCGGACCCGGGGGCGTTGCCCTGGGCTGAGATAGAACGCCCCTTTCAGGGGCTGAAATCTGTCCATGTCTGTCCATGTCTGTCCATGTTCGTCCATGCCTCTTGGTTTGGCCGGACCGATCGCCCAACCCCCCTCCAAAAAAAATCTG
>JAVHPP010000168.1:0-1402 GCA_036170655.1 Candidatus Zixiibacteriota bacterium
CGACGGGCTGGTGCGGCTGATGGACTCGGCCGATGATTTCACCGGGCCGGTGAATCTGGGGAATCCGGGGGAATTTACGATTTTGGAACTGGCACAGAAGATCATTACCCTGACCGGATCCAAATGTCAGATCGAATTCAAACCGCTTCCTTCGGACGACCCAACCCAGCGCAAACCTGACATCGGCTTGGCGAAGAGAATTCTCGGCTGGGCGCCCGGTGTGGCGCTGGACGATGGGCTGGAGAAGGCCATCGCCTATTTCCGCGACACCGGCGGCGCGGGCGAAACTGCCGCCCGGTGAGAACCGATACTTGAAGCGATCAGCCAGGACATCACCAGCCAGAGTAAGTGAATGCCGCATGCGCCAGCCCAACAACTGCTGCGCGAAGACCGGGATCGTTAAGGCCCATGCAGCATTCTGACTGTCGACAAGAAGCTCACCGCGCCGATCCGGCAGCTCGATAAATGCGGGCTTCCTTGCACAAACAGGCCTGTTCGTTGGTTTTGTTCCCGGTTTTCCTGGTGCTCATTCCAAGGGGGAAGCGCTGGATGAGGTCAACCACAACCTGCACGATGTCATTACAATGCTTCTGGAAGATGGCGAGCCCGCGACCGAGTCCGAGTTTGTCGTGGTCCAAAACGTGGCCGTCGCTTGCGTAAGGTGCAAGCTTGCCCTCCTCAAGGGGTGGCTGATATTGCGGCGTAACTTTGACGGGATTTCGGGTGAGTGAAATATTCCTTCAGGTCGTCGGCCTGGTTCGACTTGGAGAAGTCCGAATTTCAGAGCACGGGTACGACGAACTGGCGGCAGACCGAATATTTGCCCGAGACGCACTGGCAACGGTCGCTGAAGGGATCGTGGTAGAGGACTATCCTGGCTATGCCAAGGGGCCTTGCGTGTTGGTTTTGCAGAAGGACCGCCGCGGCGAACCGATGCATGTGGTATGGGGCGTTCCGAAAGCGGCATCATCCCCCGCGGTTTTGATTACCGCATACAGGCCGGATCCAGATCGATGGGAGCCCGGTTTTGTGAGGAGGCGCAAATGAACGGACGGCGAATTTCCAAGCTGGTGCACGAGGGAGTCTACGTGGCGGAAGTGGATGTCGAGACGATCTTCACCGAAGATGGATGGTCTCCCTATCTGTCAGTAGAGGACGCCTACAAGCTTGACGACGTCCGCGACGCCTTAAGACGGGGAGACCTGAAGGCGGCGGCGCGGATTGCCCGAGTGTATAGCCTGACGCCTGTGGCAGCATAGCGCGGCGCCGAAGATTCGCGGCACCGCCGCGTTTTTTCGACATATACCGCGCCGCCGCCCTGAATGCCGAAGCCGAACGCAAGCCTCGACCAGCGAAGTCTATGGCGATCCGAAAGTCCATCCCCAGACCGAAGACTACTGGG
>JAVHPP010000169.1:0-6357 GCA_036170655.1 Candidatus Zixiibacteriota bacterium
ATGACTCCGTGACGCGCAAACCCAAGTCAGACTGTTCGGCCCGCAAATGTTGATAGGAAATTGATAGGGACCGGTCACGTCCAAAGAGACCCGCGAATTGCAGCGACGCCTGCCCCGTCAGACCTGTGCTGGCGCCAGCGCCTCCCGCCGCCATCAACCCGTCAGCACGGACTGCGCGCGCATCCCGCAAATGCCAGCGGACAGCGACGACTTCCTGCCCCGCCGAGTCTGTGCCCAATGGAATCAGTTCTGGGGCACGCTCCACTTCGATATTCGAAAGTCTTTCCAATCGCGTCCGCGACTCCCGCAGCCACGCGCGCGTCAGGGGAACGCTGCTCTTCAACGCGGCCGCGCTGCGCAGCCAAGATGTGTCGGTGTGATTTGTGCCGGTGAACTCACAGGCGTGAACGATAGTGCGTGGTCCGGGGATGATCGTGAGAACACAACTCAGCGCACCGTCGGTCAGCGAGAAATCTCCGGGGGCAATTGCTGCGTGACGGTATCCTTCATCCGAGAATAGAGCCAGCGCCTGTCTGGCGACGACCGTGAACCGATCCTGACGGACTTCGCCTGCAAGGCGGGTTCGCAACTGCGATTCCACTGTTTTCGACAGATACGGGGAGGGCTGCGCTGACCAGATAATCGTCACCGGTCCGAAGAACGAGCCGGGGGATGTCTCCACCGGATTTGTATCGTCACCGCACGCCACGACGGGCTGGCCCGCCGACAATACCACCGGCAAGACGAGGGCCCACCGGCGAGCAAGCCGGAATCCGATCCGAATCCGATGTTTCCCTGTGGTACTCATCAATCGTGCCTCGCGCATTCGCTTTAGAATGTCGCGGTGGTCTCAAGTTCCCATTGCCACCGGTCGGCACCGTGCTGCCGCATATCAGCGTTGAGGCGTGAGGTTAACATGAGGTGTCCCCGCAATTGATATCGCACTTCACAGAACTCAGTCAACGAGAACCCAGCAGGCCGTCCCTCTGCCAGGAGAGGCGACAATCTGCCTTGGGCCTGGTTGGCCTTGACCCATGTACCATCAGTCTCCATCAGGGCGCTCAGGGGCCCGTACGAGACGCGGACACGCGGACGCAGCCCCCACAAGGCCGGAGCGCCGTTGACGTGGTGCTCCCGTTCCGAACGTCTGCGGGCCTCAACGGACCAGTCCCATTGGCTCTGTCCCGCACCACCGACCGTCACATGCAGGACTGACCCTTCGGAATAAACAGCTGCCCCATAGACAGCGTCACGATGCCGCGTCTCAAATTCCGCGGCTGTCTGGATAAAAAGCGATGGGCTGATCCTCTGCCGTGCGCGCAGACCAAACTGATCGTGCATCTGCCGTGGTCCGGCGCCGAAGATGCTCCGATCTCCGGTCCAATCGGCGATCCATTCCATGGCATCGTTCGGCCGGGCGGTGATGCTGTGGTAATCCCGCTGCTCAGCCCGTGCCCCAAACGCGAGGGCCCAGCCGAGATCCGTCCACGGGATAAACCAGACACCGGGCCGAAACTCCTTGGGGTCGTGAAGCGCCTGCCGTTCGCGGAGTGACTCGATGGTCCAGCGCCAGCCGTCTGTCTGGAAGCGCCATGTGCCAGACAACCGTTGCCGACTGTCGTAAGCGGAACGTTCCGCGTCATCGGACATGGAGACGACGCGCCGATAATCGCCGTGCACGTCAGGTACATACTCGCCGCGTTCAAGGCGGTACTGTCCCTGTCCAGGAGGCGTCGGCAGGTAGACTTCCTGCTGCGTGCCCGCCCTCCCGTACAGCAACCGCAGATCGGCGCTCACGGTCAGCGCGGGCGATGGATCCCAGCGCTCGCTCAACTGTCCACTGTAGTATGGTGAGTAATTATCCTGGCCCACGGATTGTTCGCCCCGGGCCAGTGTCATCTGGCCATGCGAGACATCACGGAGGTCCAGCGGGGCGGTCAGCGACCATTCACGCGTGCGCCGCGGGGGGATCTGCGTCGAATCGCGCGACGTCTCCCAGCGATACTGTGCCAAAACGCTCCCGCGACCGGCTTCGATCCAGCGTGTGATCACGACGGCCGGCACCGGTTCAAACAGGCGATGGGAGTTCTCGCGCCGGTCCTCCTGCCAGCCGATGGTCATACGGAACGGACCAGGTGTTGCGGTGAGGTGTGTCGCCAAAGCCGATCTGTCATCTGCGGACTGGTTCACACTTTGTCGGCGCCATGCCGCGTGCTGACGCCACGTCAGGTTACCAGAGAGTTGCTTGAGGAACTGCACGGTCGTCGAGGCCCCGGCTCGCCATACACGCGAACCCGAAAACTGCATGAGTCCGGCTTCCGTCTCGGTCCGGACAAAGGCCGCCGGATCAGCCGAAGCTGACACCTGATATTCGCTGCGGCTGGAATCATAGAGACGCGACGCTAGTCCCCATGTTCCGGCAAACCGCGAAAGGTCATCGACGGGCAGATCGCCGTGTTCCCCACCTCTGACACGGCGCCATTCGAATCGCAATTGGCGGGGCGGCACAGCGCCATCCGCTGCTGGCAAGGAATCTGAATCTCCTGTCGCCAAAGTCCACGCCAGCCGGTGGCTCGACGACAGACGTGGCGCGACCGAGGAGAATCGGTTGGCGTCTTCGAAACTACCCAGCCACAATCCATCCAAACGACCGAAGCGGTTCATCCCGACATCAACTGATTCGGCGACCCGCATATCCGAGCGGGGCGCGCCCAGTGTCGTGGTGGGTTCAAAGGCGCCTTTCTCGGGGCCAACATATTCATAGGCGGATTCAGCCAGGTGGCGGTATCGTCCGCGATTGACGCCCACCCACTCGAAACCCACGCGCCAGTCGCCATTGCCCGGACCAGCGTAGACAAATACAGAATCCCCCCCTGTGAGAAAATCGAGACGGTAGTCACCACGTCCGCCACCGCTATATGTCGAGGCAGGAATCGTGATCTGTCCCCCGGAGTTTCCTGCCAGCGCTTGCCGCTGCGACTCCGTGAGACGGCCCAGCAATGGTCTTTGGGGATCATCACCCTGCCAGCGCACGGACAGTTGATTGTGAACCCGCTTCGCCGAGCCCGCCCATGACCAGTCAGCGCCCAGCAGTGTGCGCTGATAGGCGTCGAGCGTCTCCTCGTACTCCACGACGGCGACTGACTGGGGAGCGATCGTCACACGAGGATTGAACGTGATCGCATTCTGCGAAGGATCGAACACGTATTCGGCCGACTGACCCTCACGGAGCCGGTGGCCATCGAACCAGACGGTGACCGTTCCCGAAAGTACGTTTCCGGTCGATCGCGTCTGTTCCACAAGGCGATAGGGCCCCGCGTCATTGGGACGCAGAGGCAGACGCCGACGCTTCAACTGACCGGACGCGCGGGCGATGTATCCTCCGACAGCGTGGTCCGTCGGCCGCCAGTTTATCTTGACACCGGCGGCATGGGTCGCGTGCGCACCGCCGACCATGATGTCGCCCCAGCGTCCATAGAAACTCGATGATTGCGCCTCGATAAAGAAGCGATCCAGATCACCCACACGGGACGACCCGGCGGCGCGGTTGTAGTCTGTCGTGCTTGCTGTCCGGTCCGAAATCGCGGCATTGAGTTTGAGACCGCGTACGGGTTCACCGGAGACGGAGAGTTCCAAATTCTGCGACCAATCCGCGCTCTGGGCGGACGAAGTCCGCAGGGCAAAGGACTTGAACCCACGCCATTCGATCGCTTTGAGCTTCGAAGAAGCCAATGGCAATCGAAAGCCGGATGGCGCCGGGGCCTCTTGAGGAACAGGCGTTGTCTCGGAGACCGGAATAATCGCGCCGGCATCATCCGCGGCGAGGGCGGCGCGACGGTCCCGGATGGGCATCATTCCCGGCGCCGCCGTGGGAGTAAGCGCCCACTGGGTCGGACATGCCCAACTTAGGCGCATGAACCTGACACCGATGGTATCGTTGACAGACACGGGTTCGGAAAAGCGGATGAGACTACGATTTGGATCGAGGCTGTAGGTCCCGATCGCCGGAAGCGCCATTCCCTGCTGAATCACCGTCTCAGAACCGCTGATGATAAAGTAGCCGGTCAGCCAGTACGGACCCACCGTACCGTTGCCGATGATCTGGACTGAATCCCAGACAGTCGCGCACGGCGTTGAAGCCATTCGACGGCCGGTCTGCGCCATTGAATCAGCAGGAGACAAACTGCCGTTTGCGAGCGTTACCGACGGCACAGAGATGGCCACAGCAAGCGCGAGGCCCAAAGGAGCCAGAGCATGTATTCTGCGAGCGCATCCGGACGGGGGAAAGAGCGGCATGAAAGGTCCGGAAGTCATACGGCAAAGAAACGGTTATGGAGTGCGGGGGCGCACGCGGATTTTGAGCACACGGCCGGACGGCGGGTCGGCAACATAGAGTGTCGAGTCGGACACAGAGAGATCGGTCGGGCCCTGCAGACCGATTGTCGCATCGTCTTGTGCACTGAGACGCGACTCCAGCCGCCCATCGGACGCGAAGATGAATACGGCATGGGCCTTGCTGTCGGCGACGTAGGCGCGACCGAGCCGATCGAGCGCCACGGCGACGGGCCCCGACAGGTCGTTCTCACCAAACGAGCGACGCGGTACACCGGAGTTGTCAAAGACGACAACATGCCCCTCCGCCGGATCGCAAACATAGAGGGACCCATCGGTGGCGTCACAGGCCAGTCCCGCAGGACTGATAAGACGCGACCAGCCCGCTTCATCACCGCGGATGTCCGCGATGAACCGACCGGAACCGTCAAAACGGTAGATCCGACGATTGATCTGGTCGGCCAGATAGACTTCTCCATACGCCCCCAGGGCAACGCCTGTGATCCGTCCGGCGGGCAAGTGCAGAGCCTCATAGGGCGGGGTTAGCGCCGCTGCGAGTCCCAGCTGCTGGTCGAGAATCGTGACATGATCCGCATCGGCATCGCAGAGGTAGAGATTCCCCCCCGCGTCGTGGCGGATCACGCGAAGACCACCTGCCGATCCGAGGCTTTTTGAGCCACCCACCGTCGCCGACGAAATAATCGTTCTGTCGCTTGACAGTTGGAGAATCTGTCCCGTCTCTTGATCGGCGACGGTGAGCGAGCCATCAGCCCCTGTCGTAACCGACACGGGGTGCGGCAGGACTGGCTCCGAGCCGAATCGCACCGAGCCGGGCATGGCTACCGCCTTCAGGAACGCGTCGTCTATACTCTCGACAAGCACATATTGTGACTCAGATGTGCGCTGCCCGACTCCAATGTCCGCGGCACCGACTGAACCCGCGGGATGTGTGCCGGTGCAGCCACCAAAACAGATGATCAGAATCGCGGCGGGGACACGACGCCGTGGCACGAAACGGGAGAATACTCTGGCATGACGCCACGGCAGAGACAAGCGCTCCAGCACCGCATCACGGTCTCTGTTACGAGCCGTTCCGCAATCAGAATCGTCTGGAGAGGACAAAAGCGAAGTTGGGATTATGTGCGTAGGGGTTCCCTCTCAAGTGAATCTTCCAGTCGGCGCCTTCCATGCGGGAGCGGCGATTGGCCATCTTGGCTGTTCTGATGGCATCGAGGGCTCCAACCAGCCGGTTTAACGCCAATGCGCCGATCATGAATTTGGCCCGGTTGAACCCCTCACTGCTCTGGTTGCGCAGCGCCCGGAATCGCACACGCGCGGCGGGTGAGTCCCACTGCCAGGTCGAATCAGATTTGCTTGAGATGTAGGGGCGCGTGGGGTTGAAGAGGCGGGCGATGCCGTTGTATTCGTCCTGTGACTCATAGAAGGTGATGGTCCGGTAGAATTCATCCCCCTTGCCCGCCGGGTTGACACCGGCGTGAACTTGGGCGTAAGTGCGGTACTCGTTGTTTTTCGTGGCGCCCACGGTTTCGAAGAATCCAAAAGCCGCCCAGCCCAACCCCTCGACTCCCAGGAAGACGGCAGACCGTCCCCTTGCGCCAGCGTACCATTGGCCCGCACCGGGCAGAACCAGCGAAGACAAAGCCGCCCGTGTCACACTGACTTTGTCTTTGTCCTCTTCGCCAAACTCATCGAAAGCACGCGGACCGGGAGCAGAATTGGCACGGAGAGTTTGAACCGCATAACTCGTGGTGAAAATGCCCCTCCGGTCCGACTTATGTGTCTGGCGGGGATAGTGGTAGGTTCCCTTTCCGCCCTTTGGCTGCGATAACAGCAGGGCGGGTTTGAAATCCGTCCTTACGTGCACGGAGTCACAACCTCCATCCGGAATATCCGATGATGTCCGCACACTGGATGCCGAGTGCGCGACAGAAGTCTGGGCCGCGACAAGGAACTGAGCGCCGATCAGGACGATCACGACGCACAGCGCGCGCGCAACGGTCGTTC
>JAVHPP010000170.1:0-6354 GCA_036170655.1 Candidatus Zixiibacteriota bacterium
ATTGAAAACCGTCCAAAGGGCCTGACCACCCAGCATCAGCGGGATTCTCATGCCTCCAGCGTCCAGCGAATCACTGCCGGCGTGGTCTTTGACCGCTGGCGCACCCTGATCGAAAGGCCATTGGTCGTAATCAGGATTGCTCGCACGTGTGTCGCCGCGATTGATCTTGTAGACGCGGAAGGCCGCTCTATCCGGCTGAAATGTCCCGTTCAACATCGGACCGGGGGCGTATTCAGCAGAGTACTCTGCAACACTGACGCGGACCTCGCCATTCACTTTCGCACCCAGCCACAGTCCGGCCGCATACATGAGGGTCTTGTTTGTCAAGCGGGGGAAATACAGGCCACCATTGCTGCCAAGCAAGGCCGTCTTGTCATAGGCAAATGATCCGGTGTTGCCAACGAACATCAACAGCGTGTTTTCATCGAAATATGTCGTATTGTCAATAATTTCAGTTCCAAGCGGTTGGTGGATACCGTTGTGGGGTGCCCCGAAGGAGATTGCCGTCCACAGGAGTACGGTTGCAACCGCGCGGACAGTCGTCCGAAACATCTCAATGTGCCATGCCATCGCGCCTCCGTTGAAAACAAGACTGACGACGAAATTGGGCGAGAACTTTAAGGAGCAGATCTCTGAAAGTCGTGCTCCAATAGAAAAATAATGAATCATTACAAGATTGCAAGTCGTTCCGGCACCGATTCGGCCGACCCAAAATCCCGTTGTTTTCTGCCGATGTTGTAGTATGTTGAGAGTTCTGCCTGCGGGTCTGTGGAGATACTTGCCCGCAGGTGGTCCGTAAGTACCAGCGTCGGGGCGTAGCGCAGCCTGGTAGCGCACTTGGTTCGGGACCAAGGGGCCGTCCGTTCAAATCGGACCGCCCCGACCACTCAGGATCGATGATCGGCGGGCCTTCGCCCGCCGTTTTCTTTGAAGTTGATTCGCTTTTCTAACTTCTGTTGCCGCACCATCTTCGCTCATCTGACCTGAACTTTCTGTCGAAATAACCATAGAGGCGCCCTTGGGGTGTCTCACTGGGGATTGGTATGCCTCAAATCGACGAGATTCTGCGCCACATGAAGGACCTCGATGCGTCCGACGTGCACATCGTCACCGGCGCGCCGGTGACATTCCGCATCCTCGGCGATCTCGTTCCCGCCAACGATCGGGTCATGACACGTCAGGAGGTCGAACTGCTCGTCTATGAGATTCTCAGCGCGAGCCAGATCGAACGCTTTGAACAGCGCTGGGATCTCGATACGGCCTACACGCTCCCCGGGTATGCGCGTTTCCGCATCAGCATCTTTCAACACCACCGTGGCCCCGGAGCGGTCATGCGACTGATTCCCGAAGACCCGCCCACGCTGACGGATTTGGGATTTCCGGAGATTGTGACGCGTCTGGCCGAGACGCCGCGCGGATTGATCCTCATGACCGGTCCGACCAACTCCGGGAAATCGACCACCCTGGCGGCCATGATTAATCACCTCAACGAGACACAGAAAAAGCATATCATCACGCTCGAAGACCCGCTGGAGTTCGTGCACAAGAACAAGAAATGCCTGATCACGCAGCGTCAGGTTGGCGCCCATTCACAGGATTTCGCCACTGCACTGCGGGCGGCCTTGCGACAGGACCCGAATGTCATCATGGTCGGCGAAATGCGCGACTTGGAAACCATCCAGCTCGCGCTGACTGCCGCGGAATTGGGGCTCTGTGTTTTCGCCACCCTGCATACCAAGAATGCCGCGCAGACGGTCAATCGTCTGATCGATGCGTTTCCCTATGAACAGCAGCCGCAGATTCGCACCCTCTTGTCAGAAGGTCTGCGCGGGATCATCTCGCAGCAATTGGTCAAACGCGCCGACGGACAAGGACGGATTGCGGCTTTGGAGATTCTCGTCAACACCCCCGCGATCGGTTTCATGATCCGGGAAGGGAAAACGCATCAGATTCCGACCGCGATTCAGACCGGCCGCAAGGAGGGGATGCAGCTTCTCGAGCAACACCTTGCCTATATGATGGAAATGGGC
Organism: Candidatus Zixiibacteriota bacterium; assembly: GCA_036170655.1. GTDB lineage: Bacteria > Zixibacteria > MSB-5A5 > WJJR01 > WJJR01 > JACRMA01. The sequence goes on from JAVHPP010000170.1 coordinate 2,031, forward strand.
ATTATCACACGTGAAGGCGCCATGGCTGTTGCTCCCAATCCCGGGCTGCTGACCTCTGCCGCATCGCCAACCAGTGTGGCGCCGGAACTTGTCACATGAGAAAAGGCGACCGTCTCGATGTTGTTCTGCTGCGGCAGGGCTGGGTCAGCGAGGCCCAGATTGCCCAAGCGTTGGAGGTGCAGCGGCGCAGTGGCGGACGATTCGGTTCAGTCCTCGTTCAGCTGGGTTTTCTCACCGAAACACAATTGGCCGAGGCCCTGGCCGAGCAGTACAGCATGCCCAAGTGGGATCCGCTGACGGCGGTTGTGGAAACAGCCGCGCTCAAGCTCTTTCCCGAGGCGTGGGTGCGGCAAAAGAAGATTCTCCCGCTCGCTCTCGATCCGGCACGCAAGTGTCTTGAGGTTGCCGTCGCCGATCCGGCCAACATCGCGCTGGCCGATGAAATCCGCTTCCGGGCGAATGTGAAAACTCTCTCGATCACTGTGGCGCCGGAGATTTCCCTCCAGCGACTCTGGCATCGTTTCTATCGCAAGGAAGCCGATGCAACTTCCGCACCACTTGCAGATGGCAAACGCCCCCCTGATCGTCAGGCGAATCCGTCTGATCGCCTCGGTCTGGAATTCAGTTTTGCGGTCGATGCGCCGGTGCAGTGGGAGAACCAACCGCAGCCCACGGCGCGTGTGCTCCTCTGGTTGTCTCAGCCCTTTGTCGCCAGGCTGCTCAAGGCCCTTCTCGAAGTCGAGCGCTGCCAGGTCGCGCATTGGGACGGGGAGAACCTGCCTCAGGGCGAATGGGACTGCCTGGTTTATGACAATGACAATGCGGCCAGTCGTCCGCAGGCGCTGGGGTTCTTGAAACGTGCCTGTCCGAAAATCCAGCTCATCCCGCGGCCGTCATGGGCAACAGCGTTGCTCCGATCCCCGCTGCCCTATGAACAACTGAAAGATGGCTATCTGCATCTGGCCGAGTTTGCGATCAGCCATCCGGTGACACAGCCGGCGGACCGGCGTCTGTCCCGTTACGCGCACGCGCTGGCGCGCATCCTGCCAATGACGCGGTTTGAAATTGACACACTCCTCGTAGCCTGTGAACTCTCACCTTTCATACCGGCCGGCCTGCAAACCGATGAGGAATGGAACGCGGTCGCGCAGGAATTGTCCTGTCCGTACCCGGTCATCGAGGTGATCCGGTCGGTCGGGACTCGTTTTGACGAAATGGATCTTCGGCCGGGACAATCCCTTCCAGGCGCCCCGCTGGGGGGCCGTGTGCTGGCCGTCCTGTCGTCCTATTTGCAGACCGTGGACAAAAAGCCCGTCAGCACGATCGAGGCCATGGGGGAGATGGCCGCCTGGCTGCGCAGCGAGTCCGGGAGCATGTTTGACCCGCTCGTGGTCGAGGGTTTGGTGCGTTTGGTCCGCGAGGAAGTCCTCGACGGGTACCTGCCGCTGGGTCCAGCGGAAGTCATGCTGGTGTCCGATCACCCGGTGGATTGGAGCCACTTCGTTTTGCAGCTTGAAAACGAGGGATGGCGAGTCGTTACCGCCAATGGCGTTGCCGAGGCACGCAAGCTGGCTGATCGCCGCAAACCCGACGCGATTGTCTGGGCGGCGTCCGGGGCGCTCGAGTGGATTCGCCGGGAGGCGCAAACAGTTGCCGACACCGCAATTTTTCTCGTCCTCGATGAACCCGATCCACATTTCGCGCGTGCCGCGCTGGCCGCGGGTTTCGAAGATGTCTGGAGCGGCACTTGGGATCCCGGTGTAGCCATCGAAAAACTGCAACGCGCTGTTGCGCGCCAGCCCAAGAGCGAACCGAAAGAGGGAGTGGTCACCGGATCCCTGGCTCAGTTCGGTTTCATCGACATGGTTCAGATTATTGCCGTCGGCGCCCGCAGCGTACGCATCGATCTCGTGCATGGTTCACGCAAAGCCCAAGTCCAGATATGGCAGGGGCAGATCAAATACGCAGAGTCCGGCGACAAGGAAGCCGAGGCTGCCGTCTACGACATCGTCTCTTGGGATGGCGGCACCTTCACCATGACCCCGATCGAGGCCGCGCCGTCCACGAACTGCCGGGTGAGCAATCAGGCGATGCTGCTGGAGGGTTGTCGGTTGCTCGATGAAAGCAAGGCCGCTCCGGTCGAAGCCTGACCGCTCACATCGCATGCTGGAAGGTGTGACTCGTAGGGGCACGGCTTGCGTGCCCGTATGGGGAGCGTGAGCAGGGGCGGGTTGGGCACGGCAATCCGTGCCCCTGCATTTACTAAATGCGAGAATCAGCAGCCGATTTTTCACAGCCCCTGTTCAATCCCATACTCTTTCATCTTCAGCCGCAGTGTATTGCGGTGAATGCCCAGCGACTCGGCCGTCTGGGACAGCGCTCCGTCATAGTATTGGAGCGCCCGGAGAATGTGACGCTTCTCGATTGTGGCGAGCGGGGCCGTTGGTGAATCCATGCCCGCAGCGGAGGTGTGGTCTCCGGTCTTGCCAATCGCGCCGAGCGGAAAATCCTCCGCGTCCAAGACATCGCTGCGCGTCAGGACACAGGCGCGTTCAACCGCGTTGATCAGTTCACGCACATTTCCCGGCCATCGGTGGGAGAGAAGCGCATCCTTCGCCGTGGGTGTGATCCCAGCGACCGAAGGATGCCGCCCACGGTTAAAGCGTTTGATGCACAAGTCGATGAGGGGAAGAATGTCTTCGGGCCTCTCCCGCAGGGGCGGAATGACAATCTGGATGACGTTGAGCCGGTAATACAGGTCCTCGCGAAACGTCCCCTGCTTGACCATTTCTTCGAGGTTCTGATTCGTCGCGGCCACGAGACGGCAGTCGCTCTTGATGGTCTCAGTTCCCCCGAGTCGTTCAAATGTCTTCTGCTCCAGCACGCGCAGGAGTTTCGCCTGGATCGCGGCGGGCACGTCGCCGATTTCGTCCAGAAAGAGTGTTCCTGCCGATGCCAGTTCGAATCGTCCGATGCGTCGTGCGATGGCGCCCGTATAGGCCCCTCTCTCCGCGCCGAAGAGTTCGGCTTCGAGAAGTGATTCGGGCAATGCCGCACAATTGACGGCGATAAAGCTTTTCTCGGCGCGCCGCGATGCCCGATGCAGCGCCCGCGCCACCAGCTCTTTGCCCGTCCCTGATTCGCCTCGAACCAGAACGGTTGCATCGGAATCCGCCGCCCGGGCAACGACCGAGAAGACCTCCTTCATCGCGGGGGAGAGGATCACCGGCGATTCGTCACTGTATGGCTCTTGCAGTTTCTCGCGCAGGTAGCGATTCTCGGCCAGCAGATGATGACGTTCGCCAGCGCGTTCCAGCACGGAGAAAAGCTGCAGCAGGTCGATCGGTTTCTTGAGGAAGTCAAATGCACCCTTCTTCATCGCCTCCAATCCCGTCTCGAAGGTGCCATGGGCAGAGACCATGATCGCCTGCAAATCGGGATTGGTGGTTTTTAGGTCGGCCAGCAACTCCAGCCCTGAGCGACCCGGCATTTTGATATCCAGAAGGGCGATTTCGAAGAACCGTTTCTCCGCGGCGGTTACTGCCTCATCGGCCGATCCCGCCATGACCACCGTGTATCCCTGTTTGCGCAACGCGCCGTCCAGCACTTCACGCTGTGACTTCTCGTCATCGACAATCAGTACACGAAGATTCGGCATCGGTATTGTCCTCATCGGCAAGCTACGAAAACGGACGCGGCGCAGAAACTGGTTTTCATGGGGCCCGCTGCGGCCGAGACGTAGTGTCCAGTTTGTCTGCCACTGGGGTGCTATCCGCCGACGATCACAAGTTCCTTGACAATCCGCACATGATACTTTTGCGTGAGCAGCGGTGAGAGTAGGTTAAGCCGTCGCAGAGCCAGGCGGCGGCTGGTAGTCGAAATCGCCAAGCGGAGGCCCGCGATGGGACTGCTGTCCTTTGAAAAGGCTTTTCAGGAAGCCGATCGTACACGGAGGCGTTTTCCCTTCGTTCTGGGCTGTGCGGCTCTCGGGACCGCCGTCGCATTGATACTCGTCGACCACGAAGGGCCATCAGTACCCTCGATTCTTTTCAAGACTCTCTTCGCGGCGATTCTCGGGCTGCCACTACTGACGGCGCTCACACTGATCTCCGAGAGGCGCGCCTGGTCCAGAAGCGTATCTTTGGCCCTGCACATTGTGGGTGCGTTGGTGCTGGTCGGGTATGGATTCACGGTGCCGTGGGAGTTGATGGGAGCACCGATCTATCATGTGCAGCGCGTGGCCATGCTGGCCATAGCTCTGTGCGGATTTCTGGTCGTCGGCCCGTACCTGAGATTGGGCCAAATCAATGGATTCTGGCAGTAT
>JAVHPP010000171.1:0-6273 GCA_036170655.1 Candidatus Zixiibacteriota bacterium
CTTGTCCATGGCTCCTCCTCTTCTCAGATGAATCAAGCCGACGCTCCTTCACACGACTGTGGAATTGCTCCTCCCACATGGTCGATTCAGGAGAGAACCAATCTAACGGCAATCTATCACCCGTGTCCACTCTAATGAAGTACCGCTTTGAGCCACCGCTTTGGATTTGTGGCATATTGATCTTGCCGAGCGCATTGGTCCGTGGGGTTCTAGGCATGTGGACAGCAGAAGGGCTTTGCTCCGTAACGGCATGGAGCGCGGTGTCGGATCGAATCGCTCCACAAAAAACCCCCGCTCATCTCCGAGCGGGGGTTGGAAGACCAACAGCATGTGCTGCCGGGTCAGTGGGCGGGTTGCCAGACGGGGAGGCGTCTGCCAGGATGGAAAGACTGCCAGAGGTCGGTTGCCACCCCGACGCCCGCCTCCGGGACATTGGCCTTGACACGCTCTGGCGAAGGGCGTAGGTTGTGTTTGTCACTGCACGCGTGACAGTGCTCAGGCGAAGTCGAACCAGCGATAATGTGGTCAAAGATCGCTTGCCAAATTTGAGATTCATAACGGCCATCGGCCCGCGGGCACGTCAAACTCTGACATTTTGTTTCTTGTTGCTGGGTCTTGCCGCATTCGGACCGGGCGCTGGCGCACAACCATCCGATTCCATCCCGGCGCCGACCATCGCGCAGACACCGCCGCCGAGTCCCGCCACCAATGTGAAGGCCGAGGATGCCCCCAATGACGGCGGCGGGGCGATCCGTGTGACCTGGACCGCGTCGGCGGATGACGGCGCAGGGCACAAGAGCGTCGTCTCATACAAGATTCTGCGCCAACCGGCAGGCGACCCCGCCGCCAAGTTCGACACGGTTGGCTCGGCCACGGCCGGCAACACGGAGTTCACCGATGGGCATACAGAAGACGGAACCGGCTACATCTATGTCGTTGCGGCCGTCGCCCTGGCGCCAACGCTCGGCAGCGCTCCGGTTCCGGTGACCGTCCAGTCCGACCCGTCGGGCATTGCCCATTCCCAGGGGCAGTGGTTTCATACCCAGCGCGCAAACGCCCTGTTAGCGGTCCTTATCGTCTGCGGGGCAATTCTTTACTTCATTCAGAAAGCCAAATCCGGGAAGAATCTCTTCATCCGCAAGATCGCGGGGCTGGATGCGGTTGACGAAGCTGTGGGACGCGCCACCGAGATGGGGCGTAAGATCTTCTATATCCCCGGCACTCAGGACATGGATGAAGTCCAGACTCTGGCCGGAATCACCATCTTGGGACGGGTCGCCAAAGTCGCCGCGGAGTACGAAGCCGATTTGGAAGTGCCGGTCTCGCGCTCACTGGTGATGGTGACCTGCCGTGAAGTGGTGAAGGAAGCCTACTTGAATGCCGGACGCCCGGAGGATTATCGCGACGACAAGATCTACTACCTCACCGATGACCAGTTCGGGTACGCCGCGGGCATCGATGGGCTGGTCATGCGTGACAAACCGGCCACCCTGTTCTACATGGGGGCTTTCTACGCCGAATCGCTGATTCTCGCCGAGACGGGCAATTCCATCGGCGCCATCCAGATTGCGGGAACCGCGATGCCGGCGCAACTGCCTTTCTTTGTCGCCGCCTGCGACTATACCCTGATTGGCGAAGAGCTCTTCGCGGCCTCGGCCTACCTGTCGAAGGAGCCCAAGCTGCTCGGGAGTCTGAAGGGTCAGGACTTTGGCAAGGCCATCATCCTGATCATGATTCTTGTCGGCATTGTGGTGACCAGTATCGGGGCGATCAGCCTCCAGACAAGCGATCTGGCCAAACTGGGGCACTACAACATCGGACAATGGTTCGAGGTGCACTGAGCGCACTTGTTCTGAGACGTTGAGAGCAACCGATGCGGCGCGAAATACCCACATTCATCGCCTTCTTTGTCGGGGTGGTGTGCATCATTCAGTTCTTCATCCCGCACAAGCCGTTCGGCACACTGGTCGACACATTCTCCGACTGGTTCGGGATCGTGGCCGCCTTCGCCATTTGGCTGGGAGTCCTCAACCTGATCAAGGTCAGCCTGGAAAAGTCGCTGTCAAAGAAGACGCGTGACCGCTGGTATGGTTTCGTCGTTGTCGCCAGCTTCCTTCTGATCACGGTCATCGGGATGTTTCTCTCCGGGGGACGTCAGTTCCAGCTTCCGGGGACCATGTTCGACTATCTGTACGTGAACATTTACACGCCCTTGTCCTCCACCATGTTCGCCATCCTGGCGTTCTTTGTGGCGTCGGCATCGTATCGGGCATTCCGCGCGCGCAGTTGGGAGGCCACGTTGCTCCTGATTGCCGCCTTCCTCGTGATGCTCGGGCGCGTGCCGGTCGGTGACACGCTCACTGGCTTCATGCCCGAGGGTTACCGGATGTCCGAAGTGGCCAACTGGATCATGACCTATCCGCAGGTTGCGGGCCAGCGGGCGATCATGATCGGGATTGCGCTGGGTGTGGCCTCGGCTTCGCTGCGTCTGATCCTGGGGCTGGAACGGTCGTACTTGGGCGGAGAGTAAGCGGATCGGGATATGGCGGAACCGCAGACCAGCTTCATCGACCGACTGATGCGGATCGACCGCCGCGTCATCTTCATTTTCATTGGAGTCGCGCTCATCTTTCCCCTGTTTCTCAATGTCACCGAGCGTATTCAGGTCTCGCCGGAAGTCCAGATGCTGAACGACGCGCTCAACAAGGTGCCGGACGGGGCGTTGGTGTTGTACGCACTGGACTACGATCCCCCATCAGCGCCGGAACTTCAGCCGATGGCTGTCGCCGCATTTAAGGTGGCGCTGAAGAAAAAGCTTAAGATGGTGATCATCGGCCTCTGGCCACAGGGCCCCCAGCAGGCGAACATGGCGCTGGAGACAGCATTGCGAGATGATCGCTTCAAAGATGTGAAACTCACCTATGGGGTCGATTACGTCAATCTTGGCTTCCAGTCCGGGAATGAAGCCGTCATTCAGAAGATGGGATCGGACATTCCCACGACCTTCCCACGCGATTACGCGGGCACGCCGGTCGGCCAGATCCCCATCATGAAGAGCATCAGGAACTTGGGGAACTTCGACTTCATGGTCAATATCTCGGCCGGCTACCCAGGCACACGTGAATGGGTGCAGTTCGGTGTGGACCGTTTCGGTCTGAAGATGATCTCTGGCAGCACCGCGGTGCAGACGCCCGAGATGTCCCCCTATGTAGGGCGCCAGCTCTTGGGCCTGATGGGAGGCATGCGCGGCGCGGCCGAATTCGAACAGATATCGGAGAACCCCGGACGCGCCCTGAAGTTCATGGTCGGACAGTCGGTCGCGCATGTCATCGTGATTCTGTTCATCATCATCGGGAACGTGGCGTACTTCGCCACACGGAAGAAGAAAGGGGCCTGACCGTCATGTGGATGGAGCATCCCGGCTGGGTCCTATTTGGCACATGGATGGCCGCACTCTTCACCTTGGGGATCATGTCGTTCTTGTATCGCGACAACCCCGTCTACAAGTTCTGTGAGGCAGTCTTCGTCGGCATCTCCGCCGGCTATTGGTTCGTCAGTTACTTCTGGCAGACGTTTCTCCCCAAACTGGGAGATCCGTTGGTTGCGGGCGTCAATTCGTTGTTCAGTGGCCCGATCCAGTGGAACGGGCTTCTGGTCATCATTCCCGGCATTCTGGGCGTAATGATGCTTTTGCGCCTGATCCCCGGCGCAGGGTGGCTATCACGCTGGCCGCTGGCGTTTGTGGTCGGCTACACCGCCGGGCTGCGGCTGATCACTTTCCTGATGTCAAACGCTATGACCCAGTTGCAGAACTCGGTCGAGCCGATCGTTCGCTACAGCAGCACCGGCGCGTTGCTGGGCTGGGAATCCTTCAATATCCTGCTGGTGACCGTGGGCACATTCGCTGGGCTGTTTTACTTTTTCTTTTCGCAGGAGCACAAGGGTGCGTTTGGACGGGTGGCGCGTATTGGCACCTGGTTCTTGATGGTAACCTTCGGCGCGGCATTCGGATACACAGTCATGGGGCGTATGTCGCTATTGATCGGGCGACTAGATTTCCTTATGTCGGGCTGGCTCCACCTCGTCCATTAGCGCCGTCTTCGTTATCTGCTGACCGGCTGCCACCCCGGTAGCCATCCTGCAGAATGGCCTCCGATCTCATCAAAGAAGAGTCGATTATCACTTGACTTTTGGGCGGGTGGTGCCGATAGTAAAAATGTAACAGGAAACGGTGGACTTTTCCAAGAGAGACTTCACGGCATCGCTTCAAGGACACAATTCTTAGAAAAGCTCAGCTTGTTTCACGGGCCATTGGGGCCAACGGACGTGGGATGCCGTTTCATCCCAAGTAAGTAAAGGAAGTGGATCATGGCGGAAGGTACCGTCAAGTGGTTCAACGACAGCAAGGGGTTCGGCTTCATCTCGCAAGAGGGTGGAAAGGACGTATTCGTCCACCACACCTCGATCGAAGGCGAAGGATTCCGTTCCTTGGCTGAGGGTGATCGGGTGCAGTTTGAAGTCGTAGAAGGCCCGAAAGGCCCACAGGCCTCCAACGTGCGCAAAATCTGATTTTGTACACATAGGAAGGTTGACCCCGGCGCGGACTACCACGCCGGGGTTCTCATTTTCGAATTGCGTGAACCAACCACTTCGTGACGCAAGTGTCGGCAAGATGCGCTCACATCGAGTTGGACCAGCCAGGGTCGACCGACAATGTGAAAGCATGGCCCCTCCAAGGCGTCCGTCTGACCCCAGCCACGCCACAGATTATTTCAAAAAAGTTCAATTTTTTCTTGCAATCACGCGTATACCACCTGTAGTTTAGTATGTCACAGAGACTGGTAGACTTTTCCAAGAACAACTGCACGGTATCGCCATCACGATCACACTCTTAGAAAAGCTCGACTTGTTTCACGGGCCATTGGGGCCAACGGACGTGGGATGCCGTTTCATCCCAAGTAAGTAAAGGAAGTGGATCATGGCGGAAGGTACCGTCAAGTGGTTCAACGACAGCAAGGGGTTCGGCTTCATCTCGCAAGAGGGTGGAAAGGACGTATTCGTCCACCACACCTCGATCGAAGGCGAAGGATTCCGTTCCTTGGCTGAGGGTGATCGGGTGCAGTTTGAAGTCGTAGAAGGCCCGAAAGGCCCACAGGCCTCCAACGTGCGCAAAATCTGATTTTGTACACATGAGGAAGGTTGCCCCCCGGCGCTCCGCACACCTGTGCGGAGCGCCGGGTTTTCATTGGCTGAGAACAGCCCTGATCAAACCGCGATGTAAAGCGCCAGTTTCCCGTCAGTAACAAATCTAATCCGTTGCCAGGGATGGGTGAGCGGACTAACTTGAGACGCCGCACAGGGCGGCCGACGCATGCCGAATCGTTCCCTGCCAACACTACATCTTCTTGGGGCCAGTCTGGTCGCTTTCTTCTGTGCCTGCGTGCTTGTCATCCCAGCCGTGTCTCATGGCCAGATCCCGGATGACTCGGGAACAGTCGGCGCCACGCAGCTCAGGACAGTACCTCCCCCCGCGCCGCCAACAAATGTCCGCGCGACCGACGCGCCCAACGATCATGGCCACGCGCTCGTTGTGACGTGGGATCTGTCGGCCGATGATGGTCATGGCCGGAACAACGTGCTCGCCTACAAGATCCTGCGGACGCCACAATTGATTGGACCGCTCTCCTTGGATTCGGCAGGAGCGGGACCGGATTATCGTCTCTTCGCCAGCGCGGCTTACGGCAAGGCAGTCTGGCGGCTGGTCCCCGCCGCATGGGATACACTCGATCAGGTCCCGACCGGCACTTCCCGGTATAACAACCGTGGAGGCAAGCAACGCACCGGAAAAGACTTCCTGCCCGATGATATTGATTTTCAGTACAAGGTGATTGCCACCACGGCCACCGGTGAGGCCAGTCTGTCGGACCAGAGCGCTCCCGCCCATGCCTACGGCCAGTTGATCCACACCAGCAAGATCCTGCACGTCGGCATCCCCACGGGCATCTTTACCGCGCTGATCCTGGCATTCATCGCCGTGGCCAAACGCGGGAAGGAACTTTACATCCGACCGCTGCCGGGCATTTCAGCGGTTGATGAGGCGATCGGACGGGCGACCGAAATGAATCGGCCGATTCTCTATGTGCTGGGGTTGGGCGCCGCCGACGACATCGCCACGATCGCGTCATTAACCATTCTCTCCCGTGTCGCCAAGAAGGTGGCCGAGCATCGCACCGAGATTCTGGTTCCCTGCTATGACGCCGTGGTCATGACCAT
>JAVHPP010000172.1:0-25753 GCA_036170655.1 Candidatus Zixiibacteriota bacterium
TTTGGTGGAGGACAAAAAAAGGCTCGGCAAGAGCCTCGCCCTCCCGAAAAGAAGGAGTACATTCCCTCCGTCGCATTCCGTGCGGAATGTTCTTGCAACACTTCCGAAGCGGGGTTCTTCGACCGAAACGCAGCCGTTTCTGCATCGGCGCATCAGCCGGCCATTCTTACCGGATCACCATGCCCAAGCGATTCCAGCGGGCACGACCGGCAAAATGCGCCACGTTGTAGGCAAAGGCATTCACCATGGCAACCGGATTTGTCCAGCGCCACGCGGGCGCGTGGACATCCGTGCCCCAAGACCAGTGGATGACCATCGCCTTACCCTGAATCAGGTCAGCGGGGACCGGCCCCCAAAAACGCGAATCGTAGGAGTTGTCCCGGTTGTCTCCCATCATGAAGAACGTCCCTTCGGGAACCTTGTAGGGACCAAAGTTGTCACGCTGACTTCGTGACGCGGGTTCGATCTGGTCATCAGATGTAAACTTGCCGGTGGAGGGCAATGGCGTCAACTGGCCGTCGATATAGAGCCGCTTACTGCGAATTTCGACCGTTTGCCCCCCGATAGCCACGCACCGTTTGATGTAATTCACCGAGGGATCCTTGGGAAACTTGAAGATGACAACGTCGCCGGGACGCGGGTCACGAATCTTGGGCAGACGATAGTCGATCAGCGGCAGGTGCGAGCCATAGAGAAACTTGTTGGCCAGCAGAAAATCCCCCACCAGCAGGGTATCCTCCATCGACCCTGAGGGAATCTTGTACGCCTCGACAATCGATGTCTTGATGACGATGGCCAGAATCAGGGCGATGGCCAGTGACTTTGTGTATTCCCAGAGAGTGCGTGTGAACGAGGTTCTTTCCACGCTTTCGTTCTGCTGGCCTTCATGTCTCTTGCTCAAAATATGACCCCCAGGGCTCAGCCCCATAGTCGCTGATCATTTCTAATATACGCACATCACACGGGAAAGTTCATGGGCTCATCCCTTGAAGAATCGCAAGACGTCGTGATAGGTGACAGTGACAATCAGCAGCAGGAGCAGGGCCAGCCCCACCTGTTGCGCTATGGCACGCTGCTTAATCGAAAGAGGCTTCCCCCGCATCTTTTCGATGGCCAGGAACGCCAGGTGTCCGCCATCGAGAATCGGGACCGGGAGAACGTTGAGGATGGCAAGGTTGAGCGAGAGGATGGCCATGAAATTCAAGAGAACAGCCCACCCCTCTTTGGCCACACGTCCGGCAATCTGCGCGATGCCCACCGGCCCGGACACATTGTCAATGGAGACATGTCCGGTGAACAGGCCGCCGAGGAAACCCACCATCTCCCGGCAAAAGTCGAATGTCTGAGTGAATCCGCCGACAACCGCCTGAGGGAAACTCAGCCGTTCCGTCAGATACCCCATGCCGATTCCAATCAACCCAATGACCGTGTCGGCGCCTTCAGTTGTCTTCACAGTGTCGACCAATGTCCGGAGGCGCGCCGAGTAAAGGTCGTCGCCACGACGCCAGAGAACCTCGACCGTATCCCCTGGACGGTCATGGACCAGATGGGCCATTTGGTCAAACTTCTCCACCCGCTGATGGTCAACCGCGACGATGACGTCGCCGGACTGCACCCCGACTTTTTCTGCAGGACTGTCCGCCATGACCGAACCAACGATGACATGGGCCGGATCAGGCACATCTCGGCCATGAAGCCAGAAGATTCCGATGAAAACGAGGAGAGCAGCCACAAAGTTCATGCCCGGTCCGGCGAGAATGACCAAGGTCCTGGCACCGACGGATTTCGACATGAACTCGCGCGGGTCACCCGTCGTTGTTTCGTCCGGGTTTTCTCCGGCCATCTTGACATATCCCCCCAACGGTATCCACGAGATGCAATACTCCGTCTCGCCAACCGTTTTGCCAATCAGCTTGGGGGGAAAGCCAAGAGAGAAACGCTCGACCTTGATGCCGGCCCACTTCGCCACAAGGAAATGGCCCAACTCGTGGACGAAGATGAGCGCTCCCAGTACGAAGATAGTCGCCAGAACAGTCGTCGTCAAATCTGCAACTCCCTAACAGGCCGTTAGCGCGTGCTCAAGACGCTGGTCAACGAACTCCCGCGCCCAACGGTCCGCGGCCTCGATATCGTCGACATCCGGAGCCAACACCACATTATGTGTGTCCAAGGCTTCCTCGACCAGTCCAATAATTCGCGGAAAACGGATTTGTTCACCTAAGAAAGCTGATACAGCCACTTCATCGGCGGCATTGAGAACGGCGCACGCTGTGGGACCCATCTCCAGCGCCCGACGCGCCAGTGCGAGCGCCGGGCAGCGGTCTGGATCAGGCCGCGAAAACTCGAGGGAGCCGACGCCGCACAGATCGAAGGGACGAACGCTGGCATTTCCGGCAACACGGTGAGGTGCAAAGAGGGCATACGTGATCGGCAACGTCATGTCGGGGGGACCAAGCTGGGCGATCACCGAGCCATCGACAAACTCGACCATGGAATGGACCACTGATTGCGGATGGATGACCACGTCGATCTTCGCGGAATCGAGGCCAAAGAGCCAAGAGGCCTCGATGATTTCGAATCCCTTGTTCATCATCGTGGCGGAATCAATGGTGATGCGTGGTCCCATGCGCCAGGTCGGATGGGCGAGTGCCTCTTGCACCGTGATGGCGCCGAATGATGGCAGGGGACGTGTGCGGAACGGCCCACCGGACGCAGTCAGCGTGATCCCGCGCAACTCCCGACCCTCCCCCGCTCGTAAACATTGCCAGATGGCGGAATGTTCCGAATCTATTGGCGCAATGGTGACTCCGCGCGCACGCGCGTGGGGCATGACAATCGACCCGGCGGCGACAAGTGTTTCCTTATTGGCTAAGGCGATATTCTTGCCAGCATCGATGGCCGCCAAGGTTGGACGCATCCCGGCAAAACCGACAATGGCGACGACAACTGTCTGCACTGATGGCCACCCGGCCGCCTCCGTCAAACTCTCGTTCCCGAGAAGAATCCTGCCCCTGTACCCGGACAGAGCCGAGCGAAGGGCCTGGCCCTGGTTCGCATCGCATAGCGCGACCACATCGGGCTGGTATCGCAACGCCTGTGCCGCCAGACGTTCAACATTCCGCGACGCCGTTAGCGCCCCGACGCGCAGACGGTCAGGGAATCGATCGACGACGGCAAGCGTGCTCTGCCCGATCGATCCGGTTGAACCCAATATGCCGATGGTCAGTTGTTCCATAATCGAACAGGATTGTTGAAAAAAACATCCAATCGTCATTCCCGCGAACGCGGGAATCCATTTTCGCCTTCGCCTCTCCCAGTGGACCCCCGCTTCCGTGGAGGTGACATCTCGAGGTGTCGGCCGCTCATTAGGTTTTTCAACTTACTCCAAATGACGGAGGCAGTGCCTTTATCCATAACTCCACGATATTCTGGTTGATCGCGCCGCTCTGGCCTTGACCATCCCCAACAAGAAGGCGTCCCGACCGGGAACGATCGGGACGCCCGGCCATCATACAGAGGACGGACTAATTTCCCTTTTCGACGTACACCTTGGTCATGTACACCGGTTCAACGGGACGTTCTGCCTGCGTCTTCACTTTCTCAATCTTGTGGGCGACATCCAGTCCCTCAATGACTTTTCCGAAGACGGTATACTTGTTGTCGAGAGATGCCAGCCGTCCGAGGCAGATGAAGAATTGCGACCCGGCGGAATTGACATCCGGCGCACGCGCCATCGAGAGGATCCCGTCCTCATGGGGCTTGTTGGAAAACTCTGCCGGCACAGTGTATCCGGGGCCACCCGTGCCATTGCCGAGCGGGTCACCACCCTGGATCACAAATCCGGGCATCACACGGTGGAATATCAGAGAATCGTAGAACTTCTTGTTGACGAGGTACACGAAGCTCTGGCAGTGTTTGGGAGCGACATCGGGCCACAACTCAATGACCATTTTCCCCATGGTCGTCTCCATGACGATCTTGGGCTTCTCGCCTTTGGCAAATGAGATCGACTTGTATGGGGCCTTGGGATCGACTGCTTCAGTCGTTGGCTTGGCTGGCGCGGCCGACTTCGCTTTTGCCTTGCTGGTGTCAGGCTTGGTTGTTGTCATGGCTGGTTTGGCTCCCGCCTTGCTTGAGTCATGCTTCGTGGTTGTCGCGGCCGGTTTAGCTCCCGCCTTGGTTGTATCGGGTTTCGCGGTCGTGGCGGCCGGTGTCGGTGGCGGCGTGATCTTCTTCGTCGTATCAACCGGTTGGCCTGTTGCCGGACTGGACTTGGTCGTATCCATGGCCGCTGGTGTGGCCTGCGGCGGCGGCGCAGGCGTCACCTTCTTGGTCGTATCGGGGACCGCTTGTGTGGTGTCCTTCAGAGAATCCGCTGCCATCGCCATCCCTTTCGAGATGAGCGCTGTGCCACTGAATCCCGTCAGGATAAAGGTCAGTGCAATCGCTAATGCCAACTGTTTTCTCATCATGCTTTTCCTCCCTGAGAACTTACCCGGTCGAGGGCGCCAATAAAGCCCTCTTGGCATGTACGCGCAAGGCAAAATTCGTCACACCAGAACAGTTATACACACGACACCCAGAAAAAAGCCCGGGGCTGGAATTTCAGCCCCGGGCCTGAAGTTGAACAAGCGACCAGATTAGGAGACCCAGCCGCGCAGTTTCATGGCTTCGGCGACACGCGCCACGGCCACAAGATACGCCGCTGTCCGCATGTGCACCTTATGCTTCTTGGACATTTCGTAAACATTGTGGAACGCCTTCGTCATCTTCTGGTCAAGGGCTTTGTACACGTCGGCCTCTTCCCAGTAGTAATTGTAGGCGTTTTGCACACACTCGAAATAAGACACCGTGACGCCGCCCGCGTTGCAGAGGAAATCCGGGATTACGAACACGCCGTTCTTGTACAGAATCTCATCGGCTTCCGGGGTGGTCGGTCCATTGGCGGCTTCTGCCAATATCTTCGCACGAACATTGGCCGCATTTTTCTGGGTGATCATATTCTCCAGCGCCGCCGGACAGAGGACATCGACTGGTAGCTCAAGGATATCCTCGTTCGAGAGTGCCTTGGTGCCGGGAAATCCCGTGACCGAACCGGTCCGCTGTTTGTGCGCCAGAATCGCATCGGCGTCCAAACCCTTCTCGTTGATGATGCCGCCGCGCGAATCGGTCACAGCGATGACCTTCGATCCCATCATCTCTTTCATCAGCTTGGCAACAAAATACCCGGCGTTACCGAACCCCTGGACAGCCACTGTCGCTTTGGCTAGATCAATTTTCAGCAACTTGGCGGCTTCACGAATCGTGTAGACAACCCCGCGGGCGGTGGCATCGCCCCGTCCGGCGGAACCACCAAGGGCCAATGGCTTTCCCGTTATAACGCCGAAGTCATTGTACCCCTTTATCTTGGAGTACTCGTCCATCATCCAAGCCATGATCTGCGGCGTGGTATAAACGTCGGGGGCAGGAATGTCTTTTTCTGGTCCGATGATCCGGCCGACCTGCCCGATGTAGGCACGGGCGAGCCGTTCGAGTTCGGTCATCGACAGTTCCTTGGTGTTGCAGATGACGCCGCCCTTGCTGCCGCCAAGGGGAATATCAACGACTGCACACTTCCACGTCATCCACGCCCCCAGCGCCCGGACGGTATCGATCGTTTCGTCCGGGTGGAAGCGAATACCACCCTTGCACGGACCACGCGCATCGTTGTACTGCACCCGGAACCCATGGAAGACACGTGTCGTGCCGTCGTCCATGCGAACTGGGAAATGAATGTGGAGTTCACGTGCAGGCCAGCGTAGTGCCTGGTGCGTGGCCTTGTCGAGCTTGAGGATTTTTGCTGCCTCATCCAGTTGCCGCTGAGCAATGGCAAATGGATTCAGGTCAGCGCTGGAAGGCGTCACTTTGGCTCCCGGCGCTGGCTTTGCAGGTGTTAGGGTTGTCACAACAGCCTCCTTGAAGTAGGTCATAGATGAATCGGTGTCGTCTCATTCATTCCCCGTATTGATACCCTATATTCATGCGGGTATCTCGTAAAAGGTCGATCCACGACGGCATCATGTCAAGCAGGGGAAGTGAAGTTTTGCACAAAACAGGCGGCCACCATGCAGTTTTTGTCAGTCCCAAAGCGACAGTTCCAGCAGGGAGGACAGATCATTCGTGGACAAGGGTCGTGTCAGCGATACGGATACGATTCTGCGCTCTCCGAAAGGCAGCCACCGCGCGGTCTGTGTCCAGCCCTTCCGGCTTCCCGGTGAGACGGCCTCGCGCGCGATCGAGAGCATCCAAGGCGCGCTGGCGGTGAATCTTGCTGGCCGATTCCGCCGCGTCGGCCAGAATGGTGGCGCGGTTGTGCGCAACTTCCAGAAAACCGCCGGCGACCGCCATGATCAATTCGGTGTTGCTGGAGATGTGGATCGTGATTTTACCCGGTTGCAAAGGCGTGATCAGGGGCGCATGACTGGCCATGACGCCGAGGTATCCCTGCACCCCCGGCACAATGATCGAATCGACCTGTTCGTCGAGGATCGTCTCCTCAGGAGTTACGATGGAAAGCTGAAATTTAGCCATGACCCCTCAGATCCGCAACTCTACGCCGCTTCGGTCTTCATTCGTTCGGCCCGTTCGAGGACTTCTTCGATGGTGCCGACCATGTAGAAGGCCTGCTCCGGAACGTCATCGTGTTTGCCGTCGATCAGTTCTCCAAATCCCTTGATCGTGTCCGAAAGCTTGACATAACGCCCCTGCGTGCCTGTGAACACCTCGGCAACGAAGAACGGTTGCGAGAAGAACTTCTGGATCTTGCGCGCACGGGATACGGTCAGCCGATCCTCTTCGGAGAGTTCATCAATGCCTAAGATCGCGATGATATCCTGCAGGTCCTTGTACCGCTGCAGGATACTCTGTACGCCGCGCGCGACTCGGTAGTGCTCGGCACCGACAACGTTGGGATCGAGAATCCGTGACGTGGAATCCAACGGATCAACCGCAGGGTACAGTCCAAGTTCGGCAATCTGGCGCGACAGAACCGTGGTCGCGTCGAGGTGCGAGAAAGTTGTCGCCGGCGCCGGATCGGTCAGATCATCGGCCGGCACATAGATCGCCTGGATCGATGTGATCGAACCGGCCTTGGTCGAGGTGATGCGTTCCTGCAAGGCGCCCATTTCGGTGCCCAGTGTCGGCTGATAACCGACCGCCGACGGCATCCGGCCCAGCAGCGCCGACACTTCTGACCCCGCCTGAACGAAGCGAAAGATATTGTCGATGAAAATCAACACGTCCTGGTGTTCTTCATCGCGGAAGTGTTCGGCCATGGTCAGTCCCGTCAGGCCCACGCGCAAACGCGCGCCCGGCGGCTCGTTCATCTGGCCAAACACCATTACCGTCTTCTTAATCACGCCCGATTCGGTCATTTCCAGATAAAGATCATTTCCTTCACGGGTGCGTTCCCCGACACCGCAGAAGACAGAATATCCACCGTGCTCGGTGGCGATGTTACGGATTAACTCCTGAATGATGACGGTCTTGCCGACTCCGGCTCCGCCGAGAAGACCGACCTTGCCCCCCTTGGGGTACGGCTCCAACAGATCGATCACTTTGATGCCGGTCTCGAACAGATGAGTCTCTGTTTCCTGATCGGCGAATGTCGGCGAGAGACGATGGATCGGGTCACGGCGCAGATCGGCGGGTAGGGCCCCCTTGCCATCGATCGGCTCCCCGAGGAGATTGAAGACGCGGCCAAGGCATTGCTCGCCGACAGGCACCGTGATGGGCTTGCCTGTATCCAAAGCCGGCATGCCGCGGACGAGGCCGTCGGTCGACGCCAGCGCTATGCAGCGCACGATGTTGTTGCCGATGTGGAGCGCCACCTCGACGGTCAGGTCGATTCCCTTCTCCCGATCCTGAATCTTGATGGCATTCAGCAGATTGGGAAGGTGGTCCGAATGGAACTCGCAGTCGACGGTCGGGCCAATGACTTGTGTAATTTTCCCCCAGTTTTCTTGTGCCATGTGTTTCCTCTCCAACGGCAACAAATCCTGATGTTTCTATTTCAATGCTTCCGCACCGCCGACAATATCGAGCAGTTCTTTGGTAATGGCCGACTGGCGGACCTTGTTGAACTGTAGTGTCAGGGCATCGATCATTTCGCCGGCGGACGTGGTCGCTCCGCCCATGGCGATCATGCGCGCCGCGTGCTCGGCCGCGAAGGATTCCGCGACAGCGGTCTGCATCATTGTGGCCACATACCGGGGCATCAGATCCGCAAAGATCGCTGCCGGGCCGGGTTCGAAAATATAGTCGGAGCGCTGCCCGCTGTCACCGCCGCCAGACACGATGGGCAGAAACCGGTTGAACGTGATCTCCGAACGGGCCGTCGTGACAAACTTCGCATAGAGAATGAATATCGCGTCGCTCTCGCCCGAGACAAAACGCTGGGCCAGTTCGCCGGCGATTCGGCGCACACGCGCGTAATCCATGTCTCCGCCGAAATCGAGGTGATGGGCGACAACCGGGACAGGGCGCTTCCGAAACCAGTCATAACCCCGCTTGCCCACACAAACCAGTTCGGCATTCGTCGGCGTGTAGTCTTTCAGAAACAGCGTCGCGCGGCGGATCAGATTTGCGTTGAATGAACCGCAGAGGCCGCGATCGGATGTGATGAGAACCAGCGTCGTCTTCTTCACCGGCCGTTCGGCAAAATAAGGATGCGGCACGCTGACACCCGTCTGGGCGATGGCCGACGACAGATGGGAAAGGATCAGCTCCATTTTCTGGGCATAGGGCCGTGCCCGCTCCGCGCGCGCTTGCGCCTTGCGGAGCTTGGACGCAGCCACCATCTCCATGGCCTTGGTGATCTGCTGGGTCGATCGGACCGAGCGGATACGGCGTTTGATGTCACGCAGCGATGGCATGGGATCGTCGGATTGGGAATCGCATCTAATGATGCGACACGAGGTACACTCTACGCCTTGAACGTCTCCTTGAACTTGATGCACGATTCCTTGAGCTGCGCATTCAGTTCATCTGTCATCTGGCCTTTGGACTTGATCGCATGTCCCACATCGGGATAGTCCTTGTGCAGGAACGCCAGGAACTCGCCCTCAAACTTGCGCACGGCAGAGACCGGCAGATCGTCGAGGTACCCATTCGTGCCGGTCCAGATGACCATCACCTGATCCTCGACGGACATCGGGACATATTGGTCCTGCTTGAGCAGTTCAACCATGCGCTCGCCGCGCGTCAGCTGACGGCGTGTCGCCTCGTCGAGATCGGAGCCAAATTGGGCAAATGCGGCCAGCTCACGGTACTGCGCCAGATCGAGGCGCAGGCGTCCGGCGACTTTTTTCATCGCCTTGGTCTGGGCATTGCCGCCGACGCGTGACACCGAAATGCCGACATTGATCGCCGGGCGCACACCGGAATAGAACAGATCGCCTTCGAGGAAAATCTGGCCATCGGTGATCGAGATCACGTTTGTGGGAATATAGGCGGTCACATCACCGGCCTGCGTTTCAATGATCGGGAGCGCCGTGAGCGATCCGCCGCCCTTGGCGTCATTCAGCTTGGCGGCGCGCTCCAAGAGACGTGAATGCAGATAGAAAACGTCGCCGGGGAACGCCTCGCGTCCCGGCGGGCGGCGCAGGAGCAGCGCCAATTGCCGGTAGGCGGTCGCGTGTTTGGACAGATCATCGTAGATGCACACGACATGACGGCCGGTATGGAGAAATTCCTCCCCCATGGCCACTCCAGCATAAGGGGCAATAAATTGCAGCGGGGCAGGATCGGTCGCCGACGCCACGACAACCGTGGTGTACTCCATCGCGCCATGCTTGCGCAGGGTCTCAACCACCTGGGCCACCGTCGATGATTTCTGGCCGACGGCGACATAAATGCAAAAGAGGTCAGTGCCTTTCTGATTGATGATCGTGTCCACGGCGATGGCCGTCTTCCCGGTTTGACGGTCGCCGATGATCAGTTCGCGCTGACCACGTCCAATGGGGATCATTGAATCGATCGCCTTGAGACCGGTCTGAACCGGTTCTTTCACGGGCTGGCGTTCCACCACAGAAGGGGCACGTCCTTCGAGGGGCCGGAATTTGTCGGTGACCACCGGACCAGCCCCGTCCAGCGGCTGCCCCAGCGGGTCGACGACACGGCCAATCAACGCATCACCGACCGGAACCGAGGCCACGCGTCCCGTCCGGCGGACGGTGTCTCCCTCCTTAATCTGCCGGTCCGAACCGAAGATCGCACAGCCGACGTTGTCCTCTTCGAGATTGAGGATCATCCCCATGATGTCGCCTGGAAAGACAACCAGTTCGGACATCATGGCATCCTCCAATCCCCACACGCGGGCGATGCCATCGCCCACCTGCAGAACAGTGCCGACCGATTCCATTTCGAGCCGGCCTTCGTACTTGTCAATCTCCCGCGCGATGATCGAGGACACTTCTTCGGGTCTCAAAGCCATTTTGTCGCTCTCCACCTACTTCATCATGAACGTTGCTGGATTATCGATACCTGTATCTGGAGCAATTCTGACTCCGTGGCATGAGGGCGCACAGCTGTGCGCCCCTACAATTTCATCGGGGCATACGCGTTTCCAAGAGCAAGAAGCAGGCATCACTTTCGCAATCCTCAGATTACTGTCAGGCGGCCTCATGGACCTTCAACATGCGTAACTGGTCACGTAGGCGCGACAGATCGTGTCGCACAGAGCGATCGATGATTTCGCCGCCGATCATAATGACCACGCCACCGAGAATCCCCGGGTCGATTTCCGCTTTGTCCCGAACTGTTTTGCCGGTGATTCGCTCCAGACGTTCAACGATTCGCTTCTGTTCGTCCGGCGACAGGTGAACCGCGCTGGTAATAACTGCTTCGACGACACCCTGAGCGTCGTCCAACATCTGTCCATAGGCCACAATGATCTCCGGCAGATGCAGAACGCGGGCCCGGTCGACCAAGAACAGCACGAAGTCGCGCACGATCCTGCTGGATACATCCTTCAGAACAGCGCGAACCAGATCGTGCTTTTCCTGATCAGGAACCTGCGGAGCAGTCAGAAAACCGAGGAATCGGCCATCCGCCGTCAGCGCGTCGCGCAGGGCGGAAAGATCATTCCAGACGGATGTCTCCACGCCCGACCGACGCGCCAGCTCAAACAGCGCGGCCGCATACTTCCTGGCGATTCCCGTTCCCGTCATCAGACAACCCCGGCGCTCTCAGTTCATTCCGGACAAAGGCGCCTGCTCCAGCTCCTCGACAAACTTGGTGACGAGACGCCTTTGGGCGTCCGCATCCAGCGACTGCCGGACGACGCGTTCCGTCGCGGTGATGGTCATGTCGACAATCTGATTCTTCAGTTCGACCCGCGCCTTGGCCAGATCACGCTGCAAGTCAGCGCGGGCCTTTTCGATGATTCGATGGGCCTCGCCACGGGCTTCTTCACGGATTTCACCAGCGATGCGTCGCCCATCGGTGATCGCTTCTTGAATCTTCTGGCGTGCCTCGGTCTCAATGTCTTTGAGCCGTGCGGCATATCGCGCAGCCGCTTCCTCGGCTTCACGGCGCTTATCGGCTGCTGCATCGAAATCGGCTTTGATGCGACGCCGTCGTTCCTCGAGGAGGCCCAACAGCGGCCCCCAAGCGTAGCGACGCAACACCCACAAGGCAATCAGGAAGCCAAGAATATGTGTCAGGATCTGCTGGATATCGACATTCATGCCAAGCGATTCCTTTCACCGCCCAACAGGCGGCAAAATCCTGCGGCGGCAGACCGGATGCCGGTCACCACAGCCGCCGTTTAGCTAATGCGTCCCTGCAGAATGAAGAACGCCACCAGCGCGTAGATGGTCAGCGCCTCGATCAGCGCGCAGCCAATGATCATGCCGGTTTGAATCTTGCCAGCAGCTTCGGGCTGACGTCCCATGGCATCCATTGCGGCCGCCACGGCGCGCCCAAGACCGAAGGCCGAACCGATCGCAGCCAAGGCCAGACCGAAGGGCAGTGCGAAAGACAATGCGGTTTTGAAGTCCATGATAGGTCTCCTTTTGACTCTGTGGATTGATGATTACAACGACAGAATTCTCCCAATTCACTCAGATATCAATGATGCTCGTGTTCCTCGTCATGCCCGGCGATCATCATCGAGAAATACACGGTGGACAGAAGCGTGAACACCAGCGCCTGGATGGTGCCGGTCAAGAGCGCCAGAAAGATGAAGGGCAGATGCAGCGGGAGTCCGACTGGGGAATGCAGGAAACTGGTCGCGGCAACACCCAGACCGACAAACGCGGCGAGGAGAACGTCCTCGCCGGTGATATTCCCAAATAGACGTAACGAGAGTGACAGCGGTTTCGCCAGTTCTCCGATGATGTGGATCGGCAGATTCAACGGCACGAGAATCCACTGCACGACGCTGCGCGGATTGCCCATGAGATGGTCGAAGTAGCCAGCGACACCCTGTGTCCTCAGACCCGCGTACTGGACATAGAGAAAGACACAAACCGCCAGCGCGATCGTCGTGTTGATGCCGTTCTTCCCGCCGGTCGGCGACATCATGCCCGGAATCAAGCCGAACATGTTCATGCACCAGATATAAATGAAGATAGTCCCCAGAAAAGGCGTGAAGCGGCGACCCTCAGGTCCCAAAATCCCGGCAAAGAAGTTGTCGAGCCCTTCCACCACCATCTCGAGGAGATTCTGCAGTTTCCCGGGCAGCATGGTATGACGACGGGTTGCCGCAAACGCGACAGCCGAGATGCCAATGGCGACCGTGAACGCGAAGACCACGTTTTCCCAGTGGTGCAGGAACTGGATGAACGCAACGTCGTGAAATCGGCTGGACAGCAGAGTGATGATGTTCGGCAACTCCGGCGCACCGGGCGGTTCTGGGGGCGCTTGCCCCTCACCATGTTCGATCACCGCCAGGAGCGGGTAGAGTATCGCCAGCAGAGATTGCATCGTCAGATTCGCGATTGGATCGGCTCCCGAGACCCGGAATGACTCTCAGCGCTCCGGTCGTCAAGACGCAGAAACATGCGACCGGCCGCCTTCAGCACGACCACGACAAACAAGAGCGAGAATCCGATGAGTAGTGCAATCGGAGTGAACCACTCTGAACGCAGAACGAGATAACCGATCCCGTACAGCGCCGGGAACTTGATCGCGGCCAGGAGTAAAGCCCGGCGGCGATCCACTGTGTTCGGCGTGAGGACAGCGGGGATGACACGGGTCAGCGCCCAGAAATTACCGATCCCCCATGCGCATCCAAAGAGGATGCCCAGCCCGAAGCGGGGTTGGTAGTACACCGCCACAAAGGCGAAGACCAGCACGCCGACAAAGGCGGTTGAGCGCAGAACGCGATGCAAAAACTCAAGACCCATTCGCAAAAGTTTCGGTTAGCTATCCTTGGACTCGGTATCGCGTGACGCTTTCTGGATCAGACTCCAGACCTCTTTGCCCGCCGCGACAAACCCCAAAACAATGAAGACCACCATCAAGTACGGGTCGGTCCCCAAACGACCGTCGAGCCAGTGACCAATCAGATACCCGATCAGCGGACCGAACATGAGGATAAACGGAATGGCGGTCAAGAATCCAATTGACCGCAGCCGCCGGCCTGCGTCCCCGCTGTTCGGTCGTGTCATCGCCGACCGTGATTCCCTTCGCTTTGTCCGCCCCGCTGCATTTGTGACGAATTTCCCAAGTAGGGCGTCCAAAGCGAAACGACAATATCCTCGCTGGTGGAGCACGAAGTCAAGGAATTTTGCCCTAATTCACGCGGTGCCGAAGTGACTCATATTAAAGGTAACCCAAGTGGGTTCAGTTGCGGGGTCGGGGTGAATCGATGCCTCATGTTTCATGTCACCGAAAGGAGCATGGGACATGGGAATTGGTTCCCGCAAAGAATACCTGGCCGCGATCCGCGAGCGGTACCGTATCGCCGGCCGCCGCGCCAAGACGGCCATCCTCGATGAATTCTGCACGATTTGCCAGTACAACCGCAAGTACACCATCCGGCTGCTCGCGCGCCGCAAGCGGCATCGGCCACGGCCGCGCGGCCCCAAGCCCGTCTATGACGGCCCCGTGCTTGAGCACCTGAAGGCCCTGTGGCGCGCCACCGATCAGATGTTGCGTGGTCGTTGTCCCTGCGGTCCAGCCCAGAAGCAGGCCGCTCACTACAACTACCCAAAGCAATGCTCTTTTGTGAAATCTCGAGATCATGGCCCATTCCCTCCTTCACTGATCTCGCCCCCCTGTCGATTCAGCACACCAACTGCAACTCACCCGATGCTCTCCACCTCCTTTCGAGCGCCTCAGAACCGGCACCCATCCGGCCCGTTCCTGAAACAGTAGTTGATGTTCCAGACCACATCGGCGGCATCGACGGTGTCGTTACAGTCCTCATCATAGGTGTCTGGATCACACACCGGACCACCGCCGTAGACATGATCGATCACGCGCACGATGTCCAGCACATCGAAGTACACCGTCGACGCGGCATAATAGAGCAGCCTGTGGCTCCGATCGTCCATTGCCTCCTCTAACACGGTGCGCGCCTGGTCAAACCGGTCCAACACCAGGGCAGCCTCCCACACCCGATAGTCGGGAACACTCCCGAAGTGAAAGGGTCCGCTGACCCAGGCTCCCGACGAATTCGACGCGTAGTACATCCAGGGCGCCTGGTCCTGCTCGTCACCCCATTTGTACCAGACATGGGCATGCCCCGCGCAATCCACCATCAGTCTGCCGACACCCGCATGGTCGAAGAGTTGGTACCACGGATCGAACACCCTGGAACCGGGTGGCCGGCGCGTGTAGAACAGCCGGTGGATGAACATGCACCCGAAACAATCTTCCCCGATGAACAGAACATGCAGGGACCCGTCTGGACCGAAACGCATGTCCGCCACGCCGTAGACGCCCGGTGGAGTGTCGATCGAGTCGGCCGTCCAGATCGTGTCGCCGCGCGAACGGTTGGCCGTAAAGACCGGATACTCATCGCGCCGGAGGTAATAGGAAATCAAGGCGCGCCCGGAGGGTTCCACCAGCAGGAGCGGAGCCAGGCCGACCTCGGTAACGATCTGCTTATGCCACACCCCCGAAGTGTTCTCCGCGTACATGACGCGGAAGATGGGATCCCAATGATCATTCTTCACCAGATCCGGCCAGACGACGTGGAATCCCCCGAGTGAGTCGACACCGATGTCGACCCGCTCCCAAGGTGGCCAGGGTCCCGTGGTCGACTGCGTGATCGTGTCCACAGACCACTGGTCCGCGCCGAAATCGTAGGTCGCGTGCACGAGGTAATTGCCTCTTTCCAAGTACAGAAACTCCGGTCTATCGTCAGGACCAACGACCACTCCGGCATGAGGCTCGATCGTTGGGGAGGCCGGCAGGCGAATCTCAGGGCTCCATGGCTGCCCTGGGTCTTTGTACATGAAGTAGAGCCTCCCGCCCGGATCCCGCGTGTAGATAACATAGGCCCGAGACTTGCTGTCCAGAGCCAAGCCATCGGTCTCACCCGGTGCGTACGGCAGCGCCACCCACTGCGAATCGGTGGTAATGACTTCGATTTGCGCCCCATCCCAGATGCCACGGGCAGCGGCCTGTGCGGGAAGCAGGCTGAGCACAAGGGCAACCCCAAACAGGCATTGCCGGCCAAAAGAGGAACACTTGGAAGCCATGGCGCCGTTCCAACCCCGATGTCCGCCCTAGGTGCTCGTACTCTGAGCATAATATGTCATTTGCCCGCCAAAGCGCATGGGGTTTATCTGTGCTTGTTTCTTGATTGATTCTGAAGGAGCAAACGCGGCACACGGTCCGGGCACCGCCCCTGAACCGCTCGGCTACTGCCCAGTGGCCGGGCTACGCCGGTCTTTTGGCAAGGAGCGCTTCCAATTCCGCGACACGCCGTTCCATGGCCCGGATCGTCTTCACTTGCTCGGGGAGCGAGTACATCGCGGCGATGATGCGCTTTTGGCGTGCAAGCTCGACGGCGGGCGAGCCAAAATACTGCGCCCCCGGGGCAATCGATTTGGCCACGCCGGACTGGGCCGCCACGACCGCCCCGGCGCCGATTTCGATGTGCCCGACGACGCCGACCTGCCCGGCCAGCGTGACATGGTCCTTGAGCTTGGTGGAGCCGGAGATGCCAACCTGAGAAACGATAATGCAGTCTTCCCCAATTTGCACGTTGTGCGCGATCTGCACAAGATTGTCAATCTTGGTCCCACGGCCGATCACCGTCTGACCCATCGTCGCGCGGTCGATGGTGCAGCAGGCGCCAATCTCGACATCGTCACCGATGGTGACCCCCCCGACCTGCGGGATCTTCTGGTGCCGTCCCTCGTATGTCGCGTAACCGAAGCCATCCGCTCCGATCACCGTGCCCGGGTGGATGCGAACACGATCGCCCAGCACGCAGTCGTTCAGAACCGTGACGGCAGGCCCCAGCATGCACCCGGCGCCGATCACTGAACGGGCGCCGACGAAAGACCCGGCCAGGATCACCGCTCCCGCGCCCAGCGACACGTCATCTTCGATGACGCAGTTTGGTCCCACGTACACACCATCGGTCAGTCGCACGCGCCGTCCGATGCGGGCCGAGCGATCCACCCCAGGGTCCGGCGGCGGCGGGGGCGGATGAAAAAGACGCAGCGACTGCAAAAAGGCGAAGTATGGTCTGTCGTGGACCAATAGCGCCACGTGACGAGCCAGACCCGCCTGTTCGTCTCGAGAACCCTCCGCGTCGGGAGAAACAATCACCGCTGCTGCTTGGGTTGTTTTCAGATGGGGAAAATATCTGGGATTCGCCAGAAACGTCAACTCGCTGGGTCCAGCCTCGTCGATGCCGGACACGCCGGTAATGACCACGTCGCCATCACCAACGAGCCGGGCCTGCAGACGCCGGGCGAGATCCTCGAGCGTGAACGTCATTTCAGTTTCGACAATTCCTCAAACACCTGGTCGGTCAGATCGAGCTTGTCTTTGGCGTACATGATCGGGCTGAACTGGATTCCCGTTGGGCTTGTATAGGTTTGCGATCCATTGAGTACAAAGTCGAGATCTTCGCCGATGGCAATCTTCTGAACCACATCCTGGATCTTCTTCAAAATGGGGGCCGTGAGTTCGGCACGCCGGCGCTCGGCATCGCCTTCATACTTGGCCTTTGCCTGCAACAGGTTTTGCTCCATCGCTCCGAGCTCCTCCTCACGTGTCTTCTTCGTGGCGTCGGAGAGCAACAGCCGCTGTTTTTTGTAATCCTCGAGCTTGGTGAAGTATTCGGACTGCATGCTGTCGAATTCCGCCTCCCACACTTGGGCATCCTTCTGGAAGAGATTCTCCGCATCCTTGAATTCCTTGTACTCGCCGAAGATCTTGTCCAGATCAACCCAGCCAATTTTCCCCGATTGGGCGTGTGCCTGCACACTGAGCGCCACCACCAGACCCAAGGCGCATACAAAGGAACGGGAGCAACATACCAAGAGTGAGTTCTCGCGCATTTTCCTCTCCATCATGATTAAAAGTCTCTGGCAGCCTTAGAAACTGCCTCCAAATTGAAAGTGCGGTTTGATCTTTCCCTTCTTGATGCCCAGCGCTGGTATTCCACGGAGGGGAATGCCGAAATCGAACCCCAGTGTTCCCATGCCCGGCACGGCGATGCGGAATCCGAACCCGTAGGCCGAGTACATGTTCGAGAAGGGTGCCATCTGCGAAGCGTTCAGCCAGACATTGCCGGCATCAAAGAACAAGATGCCATGAATCTGCTGCTGCACAATGGGAAATGTCATTTCCGCGTTCATGACCGCCAGCGCACGGCCGCGGACCAAGCGAGAGGGCATGTAGCCAGAGGCCGCGGCGCCCGGCAGCAAGCTCGTCAGAGGAGCATGCGCCTGCATGCGGACGGCGCTCGACGTGTCCAAGAACGCACTGGCGAGAATCGCACCGTCATCATAACCACGGATCATGCCGTCAGAACGAATGCCGCCGGCGTAGAAGCTCTCCGCCTGCGGAACCGATGTGAGACCAGCTCCGCCCTCGATCAGCCCCACTTTCCAGACCGGCGCCAGCGTCAGACCCTTCCAGACCGGCCAGTACTGGGCATGCGTGACGATGTGTTTTCTGTATGTCCATTGACCGCCAAACACGCCGCCCGCGAATTCGACGCTATAGGAGGAGCGGGATCCGCGCGTCGCAAATTCAGGCAGGTCGCGCGAGTCGCGCGATATAGTCAGTGACGTGGAAGAGGTCGTCTGCGGCCAAGTGAATTTGTCATACGAGAACGGGTTGCTGAGATTGTAAGTACCATACTCGCTGGAAAAATCCTTGTAATTCACGCTCTCAAAGCGATAATCCCAGTAGACACGGAAATAGTCATCGGGCCAGCGTAGACGACGCCCTAAACGCAGGCTAAACCCCCGGCGCAATTCGGCGTAATCGTTCGTTCCCGGAGTCTGCGGTTCATCCCAAGTGCGCGCGGTGTTGTGCAGATCCAGACCGAGACTGGTCGGAGTATCGAGGAACCAGGGCTCGGTGAAACCCAGGGAATACGACTGGCGCCGCTTGCCGAAATCCACCGACAGATTCGCATCCTGTCCATTGCCAAGGAAGTTGGGGATTCCCAGCGAGACAGTCCCGACGAGCTTGTCCTGACCGGAGTAGCCCGCCCCCACTTGCACCTGCCCAGTGGGTTTCTCCTCAACTTTGATCGCCAGATCGACCTGGCCATCCGGCAGCACCTTGTAATCGGGTGTCACATTGGAGAAGAAGTTCAATTGCATGACATTTCGCAGCGAACGCATCAAGTTGGAGCGGCGAAACACCTCCCCAGGGTAGATGGCCAGTTCGCGGCGAATGACCTTGTCCTTGGTCTTAACGTTGCCCTCGACATTGATCAAGTGGACATGCGCTGGGACCCCCTCGGAGATCTCGTACGTCATGTTGACCGTGGAGTCGGCGGTTTTCGTTTCGTCGGTGACGCGGGCGTAGAGGTAGCCGTCCTCCTGGTAGGCGGTGTAGATGTTCGCGATCGATTCCTCGAATCTCTCCTGATCGTACACATCGCCCGGATGATACTTCAAGGCCCGGCGCAGCTTGTCCTCACTGAATATCTGCTGCCCGGTGAACGTTGTCTTTCCGAAGAAGTACCGCGTTCCCTCACTGACCGCCAGCCGCAAGGTCACCTTCGTTTTGGCTTCGTCCAGGATGATGGTATCAGAGACGAGAATGGCATCCAAGAAGCCATTCTTCTTGTAGGTGTCGAGAATCGCCGTCTTGTCGTCGTTGTATTTCTCGCGATTGAATTTCCCGCCGCCAAAGATGGACTTGAGCAGCCCCCGCGGCTTGTTCTTCATCTTCTTCATCAAGGCATTGGCGGAGAGCTGCGTGTTACCCTCGAAGACCACGGCCTCGACGCCGACCGGCTTGTTCTCCTTGATGTCGAAGACGGCATCGGCTTCGCCGATCACAGAGGTCGGCGCCACGCGCGAGCTGACTTCGACCAGAAAGAATCCCTTCTCTCTGTAGGCGCGACGGATCAGGCGCTCGGCATCACGCAGCCGGCCGGGCGACAGTGTCTGGCTATTCTTCAAATCCAGTTTGAAGTCTGCCTCTTTGATTTCCTTGTTGCCTTTGAAGACCAGTTTGCCGAGCCGTGGGGATTCCACAACCTTAATGATCACGCGCAAACCGCCGCCAAATGGCTCGCCCAAGATCCGGACATCGTCGAAGAGCTTGAGTCCATAGACCTGATGAATCGCCTGTTGAAGGATGTCGGGAGTGAGCGTCTGGCCGGGAGTCAGACCGCTCACATTCTTGATCAACTGGGCATCCGTGCCCTTGTTCCCCTGAACAGTGACCTCGGCAATCGTCTGGTCGCCCGAGCGGGCGATAGGCGCAGACATCAGCAGCAAAC
Organism: Candidatus Zixiibacteriota bacterium; assembly: GCA_036170655.1. Classification (GTDB taxonomy): domain Bacteria; phylum Zixibacteria; class MSB-5A5; order WJJR01; family WJJR01; genus JACRMA01. Next base: position 19,922 of record JAVHPP010000172.1, read on the forward strand.
AGAACAAGACACCGGCAATCGGCCAGAGGCGGACACCCCTGAAAGCGGCCGCGTGTTGCTGGTATCTTGCGTGTGCAGCGGAACGGGTGTCCCGCATATACCTATCCATGGTTGACTGGCCGGGTCGGCTCAGGACCGGATATCTACGATGCGCACGAGCGTGTGAGGCTGACAGTGGCCATTCTTGCGGCGGTACGCTGCCCGTTTCTTGTGCTTGAAGACCACGATTTTCCCATCACGACCCTGCTTGACGATCTCCCCGACGATACGTGCCCCTTCCACAAAGGGTCTCCCGGGAGTCACCGTCTCGCCCTGTCGCAGGAGGAGCACATGGTCGAACTCCACCTTATCGCCGGTGGCACCGTCCAAACGCTCGACCCTGACCACATCCCCAACGGCAGCAGCATACTGCCTCGCTCCGGATTCAAAGATTACGGCATAATTCATCAGCTGGCTCCATTTCGTGGCCGTCTCCCCAGACGGCTGGCAAACTTCTATTGTGCAGAAGAATGCCGTCATTGTCAATGGGTATTTGAACTCCCCGCGCCAGGACCCACTCATGTTTGAGCGCCCTCGGCAGATACGTATACACGCGATCCAACCAGTTGTTTCCCATTTGCTTCCGATGTCTTGAATCGGCCCGCCGTCGGGTCAACGGGGTGATGTGGACAAAGCCTCCAGTTGAAATTCTTCGAAGGTGATTGGCGAAACACGGACAAGCACAGTATCATGGCGTGATGGCCACATCGTGCCCCAGCCCCAATGGACGGGAATTGGCAACGTCTGTCTTCCAGCTCAAGAGCCCGTATGAACCGACCGGCGATCAGCCGACAGCAATCGATTCGCTGGCTGATGGACTCGAGCGCGGGCTGCACCACCAGACGCTTCTTGGGGTCACGGGATCGGGCAAGACGTTCACGATGGCCAATGTCATCGCCCGCTGGAACCGACCCACGTTGGTGATCTCTCACAACAAAACATTGGCCGCGCAACTCTATGGTGAACTCAAGTCGTTCTTCCCGGACAATGCGGTGGAGTTCTTCATCAGTTACTACGACTACTACCAGCCGGAAGCGTACGTGCCCCAAACAGACACCTATATTGAGAAGGACACGTCGATCAACGACGACATCGACCGTCTGCGGCTGCGGGCGACCGCATCGCTCTTGGAGCGGCGGGATGTGATCATCGTGGCGTCGGTCTCGTGCATCTATGGCTTGGGTTCACCGGAAGATTACAAGAGTCTGATGGTGTTCCTGGAGGTTGGCCAGACAATCCCGCGCGACGTGCTTCTGCACAAGCTGATTGACATCCATTACAGTCGCAACGACTTCGATTTTGCGCGCGGGACCTTCCGTGTGCGGGGCGACACGATCGAGATCATGCCGGCCTACGAGCAGACTGCCGTGAGAGTCGAGCTGTTCGGGGACGAGATCGAAAAGATTTCGATCATCGACGCTTTGACCGGCGAAATCTTGCGTCAGCAGGACAAGAAGGCCATCTACCCCGCCAAGCATTTCGTCACCACGGTGCCACGCATTGCGCGAGCGGTCAAAAGCATCGAGAAGGAGCTCGCCGAACGTCTGGAGGAGTTTCGCGGGCAGGACAAACTGCTGGAGGCGCAACGTCTGGAGTCGCGGACCAAGTTTGATCTGGAGATGCTCAAAGAGATCGGCTACTGCACCGGGATCGAGAATTATTCACGGCATCTATCAGGGCGCAAACCGGGGGAGCGCCCGTCCACATTGCTCGATTTCTTCCCCCGCGACGATTTCCTTACCATCATTGATGAGTCACACCAGACATTGCCACAGGTGCGGGGAATGTACGCCGGGGATCGTTCGCGCAAGGAAGTGCTCGTTGAGTACGGTTTCCGCCTGCCGTCGGCATTAGACAACCGCCCCCTGCTCTTCGACGAATTCTGGTCAACCCTCGACCGTGTGATCTATGCGTCGGCAACGCCGGCGGAGCTGGAGCTGGAAAAATCCGCGGGCGTGGTGGTCGAACAAATTATTCGTCCGACCGGTTTGATCGATCCTCAGATTATCGTCCGCCCATTGGACAAACAGGTGGATGATCTGCTCGAGGAGATTCGCAAGCGCGTCGCGGTCCGCGAGCGTGTGCTGGTCACCACGCTCACCAAGCGGATGGCCGAGGATCTGGCCGATTATCTCGCGCAAATGAAGGTGCGCGTTCGTTACCTGCACTCGGAGATCGACTCCATCGAACGGGTCGATATCTTACGCGATCTGCGTCTGGCCGAATTCGACGTGTTGGTGGGGATCAATCTGCTACGCGAAGGGCTGGACCTGCCGGAAGTCTCATTGGTGGCGATCCTCGATGCCGATAAAGAGGGCTTCCTGCGATCCGAACGTTCGCTGATCCAGGTTTCCGGGAGGGCGGCGCGGCATGTGAATGGCACGGTGATTATGTACGCCGACAGGATCACCGATTCGATGCGTAAGGCCATCGATGAGACCGCGCGCCGCCGCACGATCCAGAAGCGGTACAACGAGGAACACGGCATCGTGCCGCAGACAATCGTGAAGACCGAAGAAGAGATCCGGCGGGCCACGGTCTTTGCCGACTCCAAGACCGATCTTCCCCTCTCAGAAAAGCCCGACCGCCCCAGCGGCTTCGAGCAAATGGAGATCGAAGACCAAATCATGTTTCTCACCAAGGCGATGAAGGATGCTTCCAAGAAGCTCGATTTCGAGCAGGCGGCGCGGCTGCGGGATGAGATTTCGGAGGCGCGGAAGCGGAGGCATGGAGGGCGGGGGTGATTCGAGTTGTCATTAGTGCCGGCGTGGACGATATGGACAAGTAAATGGACAAGACATGGACAAAACGAAGACAAGGGAATCCGGCACTGACGTGCAGCATTCCCTTGTCCTTTGGTACCACTTAGTGAGTTGAAATCAGGTCTTTTGCGGCGTCAGCGATCCCTTCCGCTCGCCGCGTAGTTTCGCGATGGCCGTGACTGCCAGGTAGAGCGCCAGCAAGATCAGGGCGATGGCGGAGATGCTGTTGATCAGGGCGATGTCGAAACCGTTGGCAGCGCGGATGTTGGAGATGGCGAGTTTGCCCAGAGACCAGAGAGTGATGGTCAGGACGAAGATCATGGGTAGCAGTGTGAATGCGATTCGGCGACGCGCCTGATAGAGCCAAACAGTGACCGACAGAAGCGAGAGTGCCGCGAGAAGTTGGTTGGAGGAGCCGAACAAGGTCCAGAACTTCACCCATGAACCTTCGGGTGCGACGGCGAGGAAATAGACCGGCAGCGCGATGGTGATGAGAGTCCCCCAGATCGCGCCCATTCTCCCCTTCCAGCCGAAAAGTTCCTGAATGATGAGCCGACCCAGACGCGTGCAGACGTCGAGTGTGTCGAAAACGAAAGTCGAGAAGGCCATCGCCCCAAAGGTTATGGCGAACTTGAGATTGGCCTTGCCGATGATCAGGCAGAGAAAGTTGCCGATGCCGTTGCCATAGATCGTCCCGGGCTTGAGGCCTTTGATGTCATCCTGGGTGACGATCATGATCGTCACCAAAGCGATCAACGCGACGAATCCCTCGGCGAGCATCGCGCCGTAGCCGACCGGCTGCATGTGAGATTCGCGGTCGACCTGCTTGGACGTAGTCCCGGAACATACCAGCCCGTGGAAGCCGGAACACGCACCACAGGCGATCGTGACAAACAGGAACGGGAACATCGCGCCGGTCATGCCGCCGACGTCCCACGACCGGAACGCTTCCTGCTTTATCTCATATCCACCGAAGAAAACGCCGACAATCCCAAGCGCGAGCGCCAGGTAGAGCACGAAACCGCCAAGATAGCCGCGCGGCTGCAGAAGCGCCCACACTGGCATGACCGAGGCAACGCAACAATAAGCCAGAATCAGAATGCCCCACATTCTGGCATCGAGGATCATCAAAGTCGAAATCTTGGTGCCGAAGTAGGCAAGTCCCAGGGTGGTCGGCACAAAGATAACGGTCACGAGCCAGAGCGGCGGCTTCAGGTATCGCTGCACGATTCCCATGATCACCGCTAATAGCAGGTACATGACACTGGCCGCCGCGACCGCGCCGCCGGGATTGAAACTGACTTTGACTGCCTCTAATTCTTCGGTAATACCAACGAAGCTGGATGCCGTGATGTCGGCAAAAGCGACGATGACATAGATCAGGGCGATCCAGATAAACGCCATCATCGCCATTCCGGCACGGGGGCCAAGATGATCGCGGGTGATCTCGGCGATGGAGCGCGCCCCATGACGGACAGATGCGGTCAGAGTCGAGAAATCATGCACGGCGCCGATCAGCACGACGCCCAAGCCAATCCAGAGCAGACAGGGCAACCAGCCAAAGGTCTGACAGGCGAGGATCGGTCCGGCAATCGGTCCGGCGGCAGCAATAGCGGAGAAATGCTGGGCGAAAAGATAGAACGGGCGCGTGGGGACAAAATCGATGCCATCGTTGACAGTGTGCGCGGGAGTGACCCGCTTGTCATCGATGGCGAACTGTCTGGCCACCCAGCCGCCGTAGAGACGGTAGGCGACGACCATCAGGACGAGAAACGAGACAGTCAGTAGCAGGACACTCATGGACGGGGCTCCCTCCTTCGGAACGGATCAGCATGGAAAAAGGATTGCGGCGCGTGGGCAAGAGTAATGTTGAGGAAATTGATTAGGAGGAGAAGAGTAACGCGCGGATGCGGACGCGATTGCGTCGCTCAGGTAGGGGCGGGTTTCAAACGCGCTCTGCCGTCTCCGGCGGCGAGAGGGCGGGTTTGGACCCCGCCCCTACGGACCTGCTGATCATAACACTGGCGGCTCAGTTCTTTGCCAACTGACTCACTAATGCCTGCGCGATTCTACCATCCTGAAGAGAGAGACACCGATCGCCGGCCATCGCGACTTCGTGTGAGTGCGTGACTAAGATGATCGTTTTCCCGTCGCGGTTGAGACCCTCCAGCAGAGACAAGAGCTCGGTGGTCAGAGTCGGATCGAGACTGCCGGTCGGTTCGTCAGCGAGGATGACCGACGGGTTGTTCGCCAGGGTGCGCGCCATCGCCACGCGTTGCTGCTGTCCGACGGAGAGTTGCGACGGCTTGTGATTCAGACGGGCGCTTAGACCAACGCGCTCGAGAAGACCCACCGCGATCTGTTTGTGCTTACCCTGATGGTTGCCGGTGAGCATCAGGGGCAGCGCCACATTTTCCCAGGCGGTCAGGTAGGGAATCAGATGGAACTGCTGGAAGACAAAGCCGATGGTCTCGGTGCGGAACTGCGCGAGTGCCGGAGGCGACTGGCGATAGATGTCCACACCGTCAAACATCACGCGACCCGAAGTGGGATGTAGCAACCCGCCCAAGGACATCAGCAGAGTGGATTTCCCGCTTCCGGAGGGGCCTGTCACCGTGAGGTATTCGCCCCTCTGTACTTCGAACGTCACACCATCCAGGGCCCGAATGGTCTCCCGGCCAACTGCAAAAGCCCGCGTCAGATTCTCAATTCGTATCATGGGTCAAACCTCCTGAAGAGTGACGGAGGGGTCGAGTTTCGTGGCCCGATAGACCGGGACAATCGCAGCGACCAGTGATAGACCCACGGAGAGGACAACGCTATACAATAGCCAGTCCGCCCTTGGGCTTACCGCAATCCCAGCCAGTCGGGGTCCCAGAATCACCGCGAGAACAGTTCCACCGAGGTAGCCGAAGACTCCTCCCACCAGCCCCAGAATGAGTGCCTTGAGCAGAAATATCCGCTGGATCAGTCCACGGCCTGCACCGAGCGCGACCAGAATGCCGACCTCGCGGCGGCGCTCATACACATT
>JAVHPP010000173.1:0-25656 GCA_036170655.1 Candidatus Zixiibacteriota bacterium
GGGACTTGGTGTCGCGCAACGCGCAGGCCGTGGTTTCCGGCATTTACATCTACCAGGTCACATCGCGTCTGGGCACGCAGGTCGGGAAGATTGTGATCATCAAGTAAATCGGTGGCACTGGTCCGCCTTCGGTCAGGAATGGTCGGGTCGTTCCGCCCGTGGCTCATGGACAGGAAGTCCATGCCACTAAAATCAGAGCTCAGGTTGATGTCCGATGCGTGTCAGGCCGACAGGGCGCCGTGGCACTTCTTGTATTTCTTGCCGGAACCGCAAGGGCAGGGATCGTTGCGGCCGACTTTGGCCTCGGTGCGCTTGACCGGCTGCTTCTTGCCTGCTGTGCGGACTTCTTCGTTGGTACCGCTGTATCCCATGGCGCTGGCTTCGGCGTGAATCGCCTGCATGCGGCGCGTTTCGGCGGCCGCTTCCGGCGACGGCGGCGCCGCGAGTTGCAGACGGAAGATCATTTCCACGGTCTCCTCGTCGATGGTGTCCATCAACTGGGTGAACATGGCGTAGGATTCTTTCTTGTACTCAATCAGCGGATCCCGCTGGCCATAGGCGCGCAGGCCGATGCCAGTCTTCAGCTGATCCATCTCGTAGAGATGTTCCTTCCAGTGTTCGTCGATGACACGCAGCATGGCGAACCGCTCCAACTGTCGCATGACCGGCGGCGTGAGAGCAATTTCCTTGTTGGCATGCACCGCAAATGCCAGCTCTTTGATCTTTTCCAGTAGACCGGCGCGGCTCAGTTCACGGATGTCCGGAAGGTCGAAGTTGATGTCGACCATCATCGTCTTGAGCAGTTCCAGCCGCAGCGGGCCGGTGTCCCACAGATCGGGAGCCGTTGCCACCGGGCAGTGCTTGTCGATCAGGTGTTCCGCGACTGATTCGATCAGGCCGAGCGCTTCTTCACGCAGATCGTCCTGCTCGAGACACATGGCGCGGCGCTGGTAGATCACCTCGCGCTGCTGGTTCATCACGTTGTCATACTCCAGCAGGTGCTTGCGAACACCAAAGTTCTGTCCCTCGACGCGTTTCTGAGCGCGTTCGATGGCGCGGGTGACCATCGAATGCTCGATGACCTCCCCTTCTTCCAGTCCCAGTCTGTCCATGATTCCGGCGATGCGATCGGATCCAAACAGACGCATGAGATCATCTTCAAGCGACAGATAGAACCGTGACGACCCCGGGTCGCCCTGACGCCCGGAACGACCGCGTAGTTGGCGGTCAATGCGCCGTGCCTCGTGGCGTTCGGTGCCCATGATATGCAGCCCGCAGGGAACCCCATCGAGGCATTTCAGATCATCGATCAGAGGACAGAGATCGTCGCCTTCACCCGGCTTGGCCAGCAGGGCGCAATGCGGATGCTTGACGACACCGGCTCCGAGCTTGATGTCGGTGCCGCGTCCCGCCATGTTGGTGGCGATCGTCACGTGGCCGGCCTCGCCGGCGCGCGCGACGATCTCGGCTTCCTGCTGGTGATACTTGGCGTTGAGAACCGCGTGCGGTACGCCCACGCGCTTGAGCATGCGTGACAGTGTTTCGGAAACTTCCACCGAGATTGTGCCAACCAGCACCGGTCGTCCGGCCTTGTGCTGCTGTGTGATCTCCTCGATGATCGCGTTGTACTTCTCACGGCGCGTGCGGTAGATGACATCTTCGTAATCGATGCGGCGCACCGGCTCGTTCGTGGGAATGGCGGTGACATCGAGTTTGTAGATTTCGTAAAACTCACCCGCCTCGGTGACGGCGGTGCCGGTCATGCCAGCCAGCTTCTTGTAGAGACGGAAGTAGTTCTGCAGGGTGATCGTGGCCAATGTCTGCGTCTCGGCCTCGATCTTGACCTTCTCTTTGGCCTCGATTGCCTGATGCAAGCCCTCGGAATAACGCCGCCCCGGCATGAGCCGTCCGGTGAATTCATCGACAATCAGAACCTTGCCATCCTGAACAACATACTCGACATCCTTCTCATAAAGGGAGTATGCCTTGAGAAGCTGCGAAACGATGTGAACTTTCTCCGAGCGTTCGGAGTGAACTTGAAACAGATCATTCTTGGCCTTGGCCTTCTCGATGTCGCTCAGGTCTTCGCGTTCATCGATCTCGGCCACGCCGGTGCCGATGTCGGGGATCTCGAAGAGCGACTGTTCATCGGGGTGGAGGAAGTTCATGCCGTTGTCCGTCAGGTCGATCGTGTGATCACGCTCGTCGATGGCAAAGAGCAGGTGCTCGTCGATTTCCGGCAGGCGCTTGTCGCGCATGAAATCGGACTCGACCTTTTGGATGATCTTTTTCACGCCGGACTCTTTGAGGAGTTTCATGAAGCGGTTGTTCTTCGGCGCACCGCGCTTGACCGCCAGGAGCTTGATTCCGGCATCATACTCCTGTCCGTTCTCAAAGAGCTTGGCGCCCTCGTCGACCAGTTGATTGGTGATCTCTGTCTGGCGGCGCATGATGCGTTCGATCATGTCCCGCATCTCGGAGAAACGGGACATATCGGAGCGGCCGGTCGGACCGGCGATGATGAGCGGTGTGCGCGCCTCGTCGATCAACACCGAGTCGACTTCGTCGACGATGGTGTAGTGGAAACCGCGCTGCACGCGATCCTCCACGCGCACCGCCATGTTGTCGCGGAGGTAGTCGAAGCCAAACTCATTGTTGGTGCCGTAGGTGATGTCCCGGTTGTACATCTCACGACGCGTAACCGGCTCCATGTCGTGCTCGATGCAGCCGACCGTCAGACCGAGGAACTGGTAGATTTGCCCCATCCACTCGGAGTCGCGGCGCGCCAGGTAGTCGTTGACCGTGACCAGGTGGACACCCTTGCCTTCGAGAGCATTAAGGTAGACGGGCATAGTGGCGACGAGGGTCTTTCCCTCACCGGTGGCCATCTCCGCGATCTTGCCCTGATGCAGGACCACACCGCCGATCAATTGGACATCGTAGGGGATCATGTCCCAAGTGTATTTGATTCCCACGATGTCGAAAGTTCCCCCCTTGAGCCGGCGACAGGTATCTTTCACCGCCGCAAACGCCTCGGGAAGGATGTCATCCAATGTTTCACCGCTGGCGAGGCGGCTCTTGAACTCTTCGGTCTTGGCACGCAACTGTTCGTCGGAGAGCGTGTGGTACTCTTCGTAGAACTGGTTGATCGTGTCGACAATCGGCCGAATGCGCCGGACGTCGCGCGCGTGTTTGGAGCCGAAGATCTTGGTGAGAAATTCTTCTATCCCTGGCATAAGTTTCTTCTGACTCGGCGCCCGGCGCTGTTGGTGAGCATTTGTGCGCGACAATTCATTCGGACAGATTCCATGGCGGGCAAACCCACTCTGCAGATTGTGGAAACCGGGTGCCCACGAAACAGGCGCTAAAACTCCGTCCTGCCCTCGATGGCACGGATGACTGTATTGGCATCGGCGTACTCGACATCGCCGCCCATCGGCAGGCCGCGGGCGATGCGTGACACAGTGACACCCAGCGGCTTGAGCACTTTGGCCAGGTAGAGCGCTGTGGTCTCTCCTTCCGGCGTGGGGTTCGTCGCGATGATGATCTCGGTGATGCCATCGCCTTTGACACGCTTTACCAGGTCCGCGATCTTCAGTTCGTCCGGCCCAATCCCGTCCAACGGCGAAAAGACGCCGCCGAGGACATGATACACACCGCGGAACGAGCCCGCCCGTTCGAAAGCCAGAACATCATGCGGTTCCTCGACGACACAGACGAGGGAACGATCGCGGTCGGACGCGCGGCAGATCGGGCAGGGATCATCATCGGTGACATTGAAACACAGTGAGCAGAACTGGATCTTCTCTTTGACCGCGATAATGGCTTCGGCCAGCGCACGCGCATTATCAGCGGGCGCCTGCATGACATGGTAGGCCAACCGGTAGGCGGTCTTTTTGCCGACACCAGGGAGCCGGGCGAACTGGTCGATCAGGTGTTCGAGTGTGGCGGATGTGTTGGCCATGATTGCTCGTCACTCAGAAAGAGACACCGATTAGAACCCCATCCCTGGAATGGGCAGGCCGCCGGTCAGCTTGGACATACTCTGCGTCTGAAGTTCCGCCGCGCGCTGCTGGGCCTGATTGACGGCGGCACAGATCAGTTCTTCCAGCATCTCGATTTCATCGGGTTTGACCACTTCGGGATCAATCTTGAGTTCGAGGAGTTCACGTTTTCCATTCACGGTGGCATGTACCATGCCACCGCCAGCCGTTCCTTCGACACGTTCGTTTTCCAGCGCGGCCTGGATTTTCTCCATTTCGGCCTGCATTTTCTGCACCTGTTTGAACAGCTGGTCGATGTTCTTCATCCGTCGTTCCTCATGCGCTGGGATTACCCAACGATCTCGCCGTCGAAGCGGCGCAGGATTTCCTGCAGGTTGTGGTCGGCACGCAAGGTCTCGTCGTTGATCGCGGCGGGACGGGGACGCACGGACCCGTTGGTGTCCGCCGACGGTTTGCCATCCTTCACATGGATGCTCACGCGGATCCCCTCACCCAGCACACGGCTGATTTCGGCGTGTATCAAATCGCGGATGGGTTTCTGCTTCAATTGCATTTGGTGGAAGGGAGATCCGTTATAGACATTCAGATCGACAGAACCGGGACCTGTGCGCACCAGTTCTGCGTGTCCCAAGACCGCCTGCATCGTCGGACGCACACGGCAAATCGCTGACAAAATGGGCGCGAAGTCGATTCCGCCTGGGTCGGCCGCGGCCGTTGCGGAAACTGATCCCTTGAGCACCGGAGCCGCAGACGTCGGGGCGTGTGGCGCATCGGAAGATGATCCCTCGATGCGGGAAGCGCTTGATCCGCGACGGAGAGGTGGCTGGATCGGAACAGATGTCGGGGGACGCGGCGAGCCGCTGCTCGGAGGAGCGGGATGCACCGCCATCGCCGGCGTCCCGGTCGTGGAGTCACCGTTGAACAAAGTCGGCGAACCGGAGCGTCCTTCGATGCGTTCCACGAGCTGGCGGATGTCAATCGAGCGATCCATCCGGGCGCAGCGCATCACGAACAGTTCCGTCTCGAGACGCGGCTGGGCGGCTTTCTTGTAACGGTTGCCCAGTTCGATCGACATCATCAACAGGCGCAACAGATCGGCTTCATCAAATGCCTTCGCGGATTCAGTGTAGAGGGTCAGCGCTTCGCGGTTCAGTGAATCATCGGTGAAACGGGCGCCGAGCGAACGGGCAAACAAGAGACGTTTAATGTGCTCTGTGAGTTGTTTGACGAACTGAAGAAAATCGCGTCCGGCGCGGGAAACATCCGCGACAACCTCAAGCGCACGGGCGGGGTCATGGTGCGCAAATGCCCCAGTGAGATCGAAGAGCACGCTGGCATCAACCAGACCGAGCGCCTGATACGCCACCTCTGTTGTGATCTTTCCACCCGCATAGCCGATCAACTGATCGAGTAAAGACTGGCCATCCCGCAGCGAACCGGCCGCTTCAGTGGCGATGATGTCCAAGGCGCCATCTTCGACATCGAGTGATTCTTTCTGCGCGATCTGTGACAGTGCGTCGTGAAGCCCCCGGTGCGAGATCAGATGGAAGTCCAGACGCAGGGTGCGCGAGCGAACAGTCGCAGGCACCTCGTTCGGCTCAGTTGTCGCCAAGATGAAAATCACCGACGGCGGAGGTTCCTCGAGCGTCTTGAGAAGGGCATCGAATGCCGAGGGCGAGAGTTGGTGAACCTCGTCGATGATATAGATCTTGTAGCGGGAACTGGCAGGGACATAACGGGCGGATTCGCGGAGATCGCGGATGTTGTCGACGCCGGTGTTCGAGGCGGCGTCGATCTCCAGGACGTCGAGGCTGGACCCGTTGGTGACGCCGTTGCAGGCAGCGCACTCATTGCAGGGGGTGGGGGTGGGACCAGTTTCACAATTGAGCGCTTTGGCCAGAAGGCGCGCCGTCGTTGTCTTGCCTGTTCCCCGGGGACCACAAAAGAGGTACGCGTGGTGAATCCGTCCAGTCGCGATGGCGTTCTGCAGCGTCTGCGTCACCTGCGGCTGCTCCACCACCTCCGCGAACGTTTGCGGGCGGAATTTCCTTGCCAGCGCTTCGTAGGTCATAGCCACAACATCCAGACGGCAGATTTCACCGGTCAAGCCTCACGTCAGATCAAAATTGGGTTCGTGCACCCGCCGTCGACCCTGCCCGATGGGGTCCATCAGAAAGCCGACTCCGGCCGAGTGACCCTGCGGCACACGGAAGCGAACGCCGACCGCTGCTACCTTCCGGTCCTGACGGGGTTAAGCGAACTTCCGTTGCGCAAGACCCGGCAGTCAACATCAGCCGATCCAACCGACATCCCATCGTCGCGTCAGGCCTCGGGCGGTCTTCAGCCCCGGTATAGCGGGTTCCGGGTACAGGGCACCGCTACCTCCCCGCCTAGCACGAACCCGCCGGAGTATACGACGGCGAAAAGGCCGGGACAAGGCCAATGGGGGCAGGGGCGGGACATGGGCATCACTTTGGCGAATGGGGTTGGTGGGTACAGCGCGCCTCCCAGCGGGCGCGGCTTAGCACGCTATCGCTGACATGAGGGGGAGAATTTTCTTTCGACTCCGGGCCCGGATTTTGGTAAAATGATTGTATGGGTCGTGTCCGGACAGGCACCGTCGTGGCATTGGCCACCACCTCGTTCCTCGCGTTCCAGATCGTCACCAGGCCTCCCATTCGTTGCCCCGCAGCAAAGGTTTTCAACCTGTGGCAAGGCTGCGCCATGCGCCCGTTCTCTGCCGCCGCAGAGCGTGCCACTGGCCCAGAATCGGCATCGAGTCGGGATGATTCTCGGAATTGCTGCACAAGAGGCGAAACACTGCCGCAACAGGTGGAGTGTCACCCCACCCATAACCCCGCCGGGAACTGTGGTGCGGATGGATGCACCGGGAAAAGTCATTGCTCCCAGTCCACGAAGGAGACCGGACAGCGGCGAGACTGCCCGCTGAAAGCTGCGGGGTGTGATACATGTATTCAAAATCGGTTTATCTGGGAAGCGACACGCTTCCGCACCACCACAACGCCTCCGGCCAAGACTTCGCTGGCGGCCGCAGCCACGCGCGCCCTCGAGGAAACAAATCGGCAGCTTGACCACCGGCACGGCCTTTTACCGCCGGTTTGCGTGATGGCGCGTGCCGGCCCGGATCTCCGCATTCAGCAATGCTCCTTCCTCCTATGAGCCGGCCGTCTGCGTGTGTTCACCGTTGATTGACCAATAATGACCATAACGACACTTACTTGAGATTGGAGGAAGTCTCATGTTGTTTAGAAGATCCTTTCTGCGCGCTGCCTTAGTCGCGCTTATGGCATTTGCATTTCTGTCCTCAGGTGTGGTTTATGCGTCGGGAAAATGTGATCCCGCCTCTTGTAAGGCCGAGTGCAAGGCTCAATGCAAGGGCGACTGCAAGGACAAGTGCAGCGCCGACTGCAAGGACAAGTGCAGTGCCGAATGCAAAGAGAAGTGCAAGGATCAATGCAAAGGGAAAACCGAATGCGCCAAGAAATGCTGTGAGACCAAGGGCGCCGGTTGTCCCGGACACGGCAAGGGCAAGTCCTGATCTGTTCCACGTGATGCACCAAGAAGGCCGGGCGAGGTTCGCCCGGCCTTCTGTTCTGCCAATCCCGCAAAAAGAACTCAGGCTCGCCTGGTTGCGGGCCTGAGTCGCAGTCTTTATGGAGCAGAGCGGGATCGAACCGCCGGCCTGTACGTTGCGAACGTACCGCTCTCCCAGCTGAGCTACTGCCCCATGAGATCTGACACCAAGCCATCGGTGTCCGCCGATGGGAATATATCGGCCCTGCCCCCCCATGTGCAAGAGGAACGGATGCGGGGGACGCCTGCGCGGTTCGCCTCCCGGCCGTGACCAGAAAGGCCTTGGCGACCCTTGAGACAGCAGCAATCTTCGTACCATACATGTCTACGAGTAGACACGCACTCAGGGAAAGGCATACCATGATACCCGAATCGCCCAAGATCACAGTTCGCAAGGGACTGGTTATCTGCTACACGGGAGACGGCAAGGGGAAGACAACCGCAGCGCTGGGCCTGTGCATCCGGGCGACTGGATACAATCTGCGGACGCTGATCTGGCAGTTTATCAAGGGCTCCTGGCATTATGGGGAACTCGACGGCATCAAACGGCTGGCGCCTTATGTCGAATTGCGTCAGAAGGGCGAGGGGTTTGTCGGGATCGTCGATGACAAGAAGCCACGCGAGGTTCACCGACAGGCGGCGCTGGATGCGCTGAACGACGTGAAAACAGAGATCGCCTCAGGACGCTGGGATCTGGTCATTCTCGATGAGGTGTTCGTGGGATGCCAACTGGGGTTCCTTTCAGCGCGTGATTTGCTCGATCTGATCGCGCAAAAGCCCGCCGGTGTCCACTTGGTGATGACCGGACGCGGGGCACCGCCCGATGTGCTCGAAGCGGCCGATCTGGTAACGGAAATGCGGGAAATCAAACACCCGTTTCAAAAGGGAGAACTGGCACAGAAGGGGATCGACTACTGAGCAGTCCTGTGCAGGGTTTGGGCAGCGATGCCCAAGACGTTGTCACGCCGTGGTGTTCGCGCGAACGATTTTCATGCCATACCAATTCGAGCCGTCTTTTCCCCTGACGCGCCCCTGAACACGACGGTCCGGGCTGAACGGCGTGCATGTTTCATCCGATACTAAGGATGACATGTCTGACCATTTCCTTCACTCCGCATCCGAGGACCCCACCGTTGGGAACGTACTTGTTCTCGATGACGACCCGATGCTGAGACGTCTTTTGCGCGACTGTCTCGAGCATGAGATGGGATTGCACGTGATCGTCGTCGGCGAGGTGAAGGAAGCCGAACAGATTCTTTCCACAAAGCCAATCACACTCTTGATCAGCGATCTGATGCTGGCGGATGGAAACGGCGTTGATGTCATCAAGACAGGACATGCCATTCAGCCCGATTTGGTGTCCATCCTGATCACGGCGTTCCCGACGGTGGAAACGGCCGTGGCTGCGATGCAACTGGGCGTCGATGATTACCTTCTGAAGCCCTTCCGCGTCCAACAACTAACCGCGACCGTGCGACGGGCGCTCGAACGCGGCCGTCTGCGCCGCGAGAACATGCATCTGCGTGAGCAGGTCGCGATCTCAGAACTGGTGCGGGCCATCGGTTCGACCCTGGAACTAGATCAGTTGCTGGGGTTGGTCGTTGCCACGTTGCGACGTGAGTTCTCGGCGCTCTCGGCATCCATCCTTCTGCGTTCAGGGACGCGGTCCGGCCTGCAGATGCAGGTGATCGACGGGGAGCAAAACGTCGCCGACAACCCCTCCTATCTGCAGTTTCTGAAAGGAGACACACCAGCCGTGCAGACGGCGCTGGCAACGGGCCGTCCCGTTGTCTTTGCGGGACAGCAGACCGACATGTTCGAGAACGCGCCCCGTGAACACGACCTCATCTGTCAGCCATTGATCGCGAAGGGATCGAGCATCGGCGTCTTGAACATCATCCGCAAGCCCAACGCCGGCCCCTGTAGCGAGGGAACGATGCGCTCGATCGAGATCACCGCTGCCCAAGCGGCGGTCGCCATCGAGAATTCACGTCTGTACCGAAACCTGCACAGCGCCTACCTTGATACGGTGTCGGCGCTGGCCAACGCGATCGAGACACGCGACCCATATACGCGCGGGCACACCGACCGTGTGAAAATCATGGCCCAGGCAATCGCCCGTCAGATGGGATGGGGCGTCGAACAGCTTTTTGATCTGTGGATCGGGTGTACCCTGCACGATGTCGGGAAGATTGGCGTCCCCGATCAGATTCTGAAGAAACCCGGCCCTCTGACCGCCGATGAGTTTGCGCTGATGAAACGTCACACAGAAATTGGCGCGACGATTGTCGAGGGCGTCCCGTTCCTGAAGCCGGCCATCCCGTACATTTACTACCATCACGAGCGTTATGACGGCAAAGGATACCCCACCGGTCTGACGGGTGAAAATATCCCGATTGAAGGACGACTCCTCGCGGTCGTCGACACATTTGATGCTGTGACCTCCGATCGTCCCTATCGCCGGGCAGGAAGCTGGCAGGCCGCCCGCGATGAATTGGTCTCCTGCTCTGGCAGTCAGTTCGATCCCAATATCGTCGCGGTGTTCCTGTCTGTGCTGGATCGCGTGGGCCCTTCCGGAATCGAGGGCATCCTGCCCGGACGTTTCAACATCGCTTCAGAGAAGCAGCTGCACGCTGTCACGGCTTGAACCTCTCTCCCCACCGCCTCGGTGACGCTGCGGGGAAGTCACCGAAGCACGGGCGTCTCGCCCGTGGCCCATGGTGAGAGGAAACTCATTCACACAATCAGAAAGAACACGGGCGGGACGCCCGTAATACTCAGAAAAACACGGATGGGACGCCCGTGGTACACCGTCGCACGCATGCCACCACGATAAGGCGTCGCGAATACCAAAATGATCTGGACCTTAGAAACACCGGCGGCCCATCATTCTTCAGGCCGGACCACCCGAAAGTGGACGTTTTCCGATTCGCCCCATTGCGACCAGTCATCCGATTGCGTTGATTGACATTTGGTACAGCCGACACAGGCGGGCTGATGCCATAGCGAACTGTCATGAGTCATCCGAAGAACACAGCCAGCGTCAGATCTCCGGTTTCCCCGGAAAAACATGTCCTGGGTCATAAGTCATTCTTCCGCAGCAACGGTGTCTTGCTTGTAGGGGTTGTGATTGCGGTTTTGATCTTCCTTGTGCAAGCGCGCAGCTTGTGGTTCACCCAGGATGATGCGTTCATTTCGTACCGTTACGCGGCCAATGCCCTGCACGGAAGCGGCTTGGTTTTCAACGAAGGCGAGCACATCGAGGGATACACCAACTTCCTCTGGGTCCTGCTGCTTGTACTGGCGGGGAAACTGGGGCTGGGGTTCGACGCTATCGCCAAGGCCTTGGGGCTGGCATCGGGGGTCGCGCTCATTGGTCTGGCCGGGCTTTGGGTCCGACAGCTGTGGCAGGAACTGCGATGGGGCGAAGGATCTCTGCCCGGGGCTGGAGCGGCCCTGCTGGTTGGCTGCAATGGCTCAATGGCCTACTGGGCGGTATCGGGGCTGGAGACGGTCTGGTTCGCACTGTGGGTCACCATCGCTCTCTGGTGGTGGGTCCGTCGTTCGTGGCTGACCGTTCCCGCGCTTGCGTTGGCATGTCTCAGCCGTCCCGAGGGCGCCATGCTCTGGGGATTGTTGATCTTGGCCGAGTGGAGATGGGGTGATGGGCGGCGGCGCGCGATGTGGCTGGCCATCCTCGGCGTGGTCCTGATGGCTCCCTACGCCGGCTTCAAACTGTGGTACTACGGTTCTGTGCTGCCGAATCCATTCTACGCCAAGACTGGACTGGGGACGGAGTATCTGTCCAGCGGCCTCGACTATGGTTGGCTTTACCTGAAGCAGTATGGCCTCTTCGGCGTCCTGCCCCTGCTGGCCATCTCGGCATGGCCTTCCCTGCCACGACGCTGGCGGGTCATTCCGTTCTTTTGGCTGGTGTATGCTCTGTATGTCGTCTTTGTCGGGGGTGATGTCCTGAAGGCACACCGCTTCTTCGTCCCCGTGAGCGTGCCATTGGTTGTGTCGTCGATCGCCGGCCTTGGTGCGGCAGCCAGACGTCTTGCCGGAACCAGAGCGCTGGCGTGGACCGTTCTCGCAGCGACGCTGGCGCTGGCATTCTACACATGGCTCGTGCCAAGGCAATCTCTGGCCGACATCCGCGAGCGCGAGCTGGGATTGACTGACAAGATGACGAACATTTCGCAGTGTCTCATGGCCATTGACCATTCGAATTTCTCGGTGGCGGTTTCGACAATCGGCAAGATCTCCTATGATCTTCTGGGGCACCGTGTCATTGACTTGTTGGGACTGACCGATTCGACCATTGCACGACACCCGGAAACGATTCCCGGAAACGTTTCCTCCTGGCGCGAACGAAATTTTAACGTCACGTATGTGTTGCAGCAGAACCCCGATTACGTCGTGTTTTCCACCGGGCACAAGCCCTCGGCCCCCGCGGAGCGGGCGCTCCTGCTGCACAAGAGGTACCGTAAGGACTACTACACAATTCTCTTCGCGCCGCGTGGCGGTGGGAAGATGCTTGCGGTTCATAAACGGAAAGGCCTCTACAACGGCCCGGATGAGGTCTGGCCGTCGATTCAGCTGGCACACGATGTCAACAATGCGTTGAATCTGCTGATGGCGGACAAGTTTGACCTATCGCTGGAGAAATTCGCCGCCATTCAGCGCAACGGACCGGGGGACTTTCCCCTTCCGTATATGTTTATGGCCGACATCACCAGAAAGCAGGGGTTCAACGAGCGGGCATTGGGATACGCCGACGCCGCGCTGGCCATCGATTCATTCGCCGTGATGGCTTGGTGGGAGAAGGCAGCGATCTACTACGGCAAAGGCGATACGCTGAGGCTGAAGGAAACGGTAAGACACCTCGACACTCTGTCTCCATGGCTCAGCCGCTCTTGGGAACCGGTCAGGAATTGAGCAAGGGGCGGGGCGCCACTGAGTGGCCGGAAACAATCCCAAATCGCAGTTGACAGAAGAGGGATTTGTCGATATAGTGAGAGTGATGAGGCGGGAATAGCTCAGTTGGCTAGAGCGTCACCTTGCCAAGGTGAATGTCGCGGGTTCGAATCCCGTTTCCCGCTTTTTGAACAAGACGTTTTGAAGTCCGCTCCGGGCCTGATGTGGGCAATAATCGCAGCGGGCTTTTTGTTGGAAGACAATGGGTTGCCGTCCTCTTGACTTTTCGGCGATTCCGGTGATTTATACCTGCGGAGTTCTCTGCCCTGCTGGCAGTGGGACATTCGATCCGAGGGACTCTGTGACGGCGGGTTAGCCAAGTGGTAAGGCAGAGGTCTGCAAAACCTCTATGCTCCGGTTCAAATCCGGAACCCGCCTCCAACTTTCGCCTGACCTCTCACCAAGAGACGACAATGACCGGCCACTGAAGGGCACCACGGCCTTTCGGACGGTCGATCGTGCAATTCGCGTTCGGGAATCGCTTGCTGTAGACGCAGCATTTGAGTTTCGTCACTCGGGCGCCGGAGTGGCGGAAAGGTAGACGCCAGGG
The DNA here is from genome assembly GCA_036170655.1 of Candidatus Zixiibacteriota bacterium. Classification (GTDB taxonomy): domain Bacteria; phylum Zixibacteria; class MSB-5A5; order WJJR01; family WJJR01; genus JACRMA01. Next base: position 13,126 of record JAVHPP010000173.1, read on the forward strand.
ACTTAAAATCCCTTGTCCCGAATGGGGCGTGCCGGTTCAAATCCGGCCTCCGGCATATCTCACGGATTATCGGAAATCCTCCTGATGCGCCGCCCGCGCCCTGTCCTTCAAACATCCGCCCTCAGCCGGGCATGGCCGGGGATCGCCCTCTGGGGAGGATTGGCGCTTGCCTATCTGATTCTGGCAGTCATTTTCACGCGTCCGCTGGCGTTCCATGCGGTCGATTTCACGGCGCGCGGGAGCGGCTCCGGCGATCAATGCCAGTCCATCTGGTCCTTCTGGTGGACCAAGACAGCGTTGTTCAATCTCCATCAGAGCCCGTTCTGGACTGACGTGATTTACTATCCCCACGGGACCGGACTTGGCTACCACAACTGCCTATTCACCAACCTCCTGGCGATCCTCGTCTCGGCTGTGAGCGGGACGCCGATCAACGCCCCGCTGCTCTATAACATGCTTGTGCTGATCTCATTCGTGGTGATTGGTCTTGGTTCCTTCGCGCTCATCAGGCATGTTGTTCGAGACACTCTGGCCGCTTTTATTGGAAGTCTCATCGTCACGTTCTCTCCATACTTCTTTTTCCATCTGGATCATCTCAACCTCCTCATGATCGGATGGGGAATCTTCTCGATTTACTTCACGATCCGCTATCTCGAGACCTTGCGAGTCACTGACCTTGCGTGGGCGGTAATCTTCTTCACCGCGCAACTCTACACCTCGCTGACGAACGCCATGTTGGTGAGCTCCTTCTTGTTCTTCTATCTGCTCTTCTCGAGCAAAGAGCTGCTCTCACGTGCCGGGCGAGGCCGTTTGGTACTTGGAGGAATCAGTGGTGGATTTCTGGCAACGATACTGGCGATGCCGTTGCTGCTCAGCTTGAGAAGCTGCGGTTCCGACTGGCCGTTGACGTGGCATGACAGCGTGCGATTTTCAGCGGATCTGCTCGACTTCGTGATTCCCGAGAATGGATCTGGACTGCCTGGTCCCGGCGAAGTATACGTCGGCTGGCTAATCATCTTTCTTGCCGTCGCCGTCCTGCTTTATACGCACCGTAAATCCAGGCTCAGGTGGGCCGCATTGGCAGCCACCTTCTTGGCATTATCTTTGGGGCCGACGCTCCTGATCGCGGGAAGGCAGACCCTCGATGGGTGGTTGCCATATCGGTGGCTCTACTCTGTGGTGCCGTATTTCAGTCTGAATCGCACCCCGGCGCGCTTTATCGTTTTGGCGGAGTTCTGTCTCGCTGTCCTGGCAGCCTTCGGTCTGAAGGCAGTCTTCGACCGTCTGCGGCGATCGAAAAACCCGCTGGTGAGCCGGTGGTTGCCGGCCACAGGCTCGGCGGTTCTGATGCTGGCGATTTTCGCAGATTACCATGACGGAGCAATCGTATTGGAGCCAATGTATGTTCCGCCCGTCTATGAACAGGTGGCGGCCGATACCACGATCCATGTCATCTGTGACTTGCCGATCAAGGAAAAGCTGCAAATCTGCAATTGGTACATGTACTGGCAGACGATCCATGGCCGCAAGGCCGCTAACGGATATCTCACACATCATTCAAAGACAGCGACCGTGCTGCTCGACCAGATCAAGAGTTGGGACGAGCTCGGCCCTCCGCAGAAAGCCGAACTGGCCGCAGCGGGAATCGACGCGGTGGTGCTGCATCATCCGGATCGGGAGAGCGAGTTGATCCGGCTGCGGTAGACACTGACAGGGTCGATTTTCCGCTCGACATAGAAATCCCCGGAAGGGCATTTGCATGAGTGGGGGGATGGACCAGCGTGGGTCAACCAGAGCCCCCGACCGCTGGACATCGATCCGTCCCGGTCTGTGTGCCTCGGACTTCAGTCGGTGGCACATGCTCAACCGGAAACGGGACTTGTCTCATTATTTATTGTCACATTTCGACCGGCGTGTCAGGGGAACTCTGGATTCGGCCGTTCATTCAGTTCATCGCTTCGATCTTTCTTCAGCCTCGTGATACTGGGCATTCGGTGTCGGGCTGGCATTTCAACTCGGCTCAAAGTAGGCCATGGGAGTGGCACGCGGTTCTGCACGGCGAGACGGGCGGCACCCGAGTGTATATGACAGTTGGCGAAGGTTATTCCCCCGGATCCACGTTCATTGCGTACAGCCGCGATAGTTCTTCGCCGATGCGTTCGAGCAGCCACTGCGGTGTCGAGGCCGATCCGGAGATACCGACTGTTTCGGCGTCATCGAACCAGGCGGAGTCGACGTCACGGATGGTCTCAACCCAATGCGAATGGGGATTCACCGCGCGGCATACTTCGTACATGACCTTGGTATTGGATGAGTTTCGCCCACCGACGAAGATGACGACATCACATTCTGCGGCGAATGACTTCAACTCGGTCTCCCGGTCGGAAACAAAGGCGCAGATGGTGTTGCGGGAGGTCACATCACGGACCCGCTGGCGGATCGCCGCGAGCATCGAGTTCCACATTTCATCAGAGATCGTCGTCTGCGCCAGCACATAAGTCGGGCGATCCGGATCCAACTCCCCGACGTCCGCTTCATCGTGGACGACCTTGGCCTGATTATCGCAATGACCAAGGATGCCGATCACCTCGGCGTGCATGGGCTTTCCGATCACCACCACCTGGTAGCCCGCTTCGTAATAGTTGCGTGCGTATTTCTGCGACCGGGTGACCACGGGGCAGGTCCCATCGACAACATCCAAGCCGAGGCGTCTGGCCTGCTCGAAAACGGACGGCGCTTCACCGTGGGCACGGACCAGGAGGCGGCGCTTTTCCGCCCCTTGTTCCACCCGTTCAAACTCATCGTGACCGGCCATGTCCAAACCTAGGGCGGACAAGCGCTCGATCTCGGCGTTGTTATGGATCACCGCGCCCAGTGACGCGGTCTTGAGACCTGCGGCCAGGTTCTTTTCCGCCAGATGGATGACACGTTTGACTCCTCCGCACGGACCGGCGTTCTCATCGATGATGATCTTCTTGATGGGCATCAGGTGTCCTTCTCCATACGGGCCGGACCTAATACGATAGTAACAGTCGTATTTTGATGCGAAAAATAGACCGGTCTACTTCTCGCCGGACGCGATCACCCTTGGCGTCGCTGGCTTCACGGCGGCGACGATGCGGACCGAAGCGGGGTTCGCAGCAGACCCGGCTTCGATGAATCCCCTGATTCGTTGCTGCAGGCGGGCCAATGACAGCCCGGTCAGTTCCAAGAGCTGCGCCCGCGTGCCGTGTGTGACGAAACAATCATCCACGGCAATGGATTGCACAGTCACTGTGCCGCCGAAGCGCTCCATGACTGATTGCGAAACCGCCTGCCCGAATCCGCCGCGCAAGTTCCCCTCTTCGATCGTGATGATGGTCCGGTGCTGGGCGGCGATCTGCTGCAGGAGCAGCATATCGAGCGGCTTGACGAAACGAGCGTTGACCACTTCGACATTCAGACCGGCTGAAGCCAGGTGGCCGGCGACCTCGACAGCGGGACGCACCATGGATCCCACAGCCAGGATGCAGGCATCACTCCCCGGCCGGAGGATTTCCCAGACCCCGATGGGGATCGGGGTGAACTTTGCTTCGCCTGAGTATGACCAGCAGGTGTCCTTGGGATAGCGGATCGCGAACGGGCCGCCATCATAGGCGAGGGCGGTAAAGAGAAGGTCGCGCAGTTCGTTCCCGTCCTTGGGCGCCGCGACCACGATATCGGGAACACAAGAGAGATATGCCAGATCGAGGTTGCCGTGATGGGTCGGACCATCCTCACCGGCCAGACCGGCACGGTCCAGACAGAGAATCACGGGCAGATGCTGGAGTGCGACGTCATGCACCAGATGATCATAGGCCCGTTGAAAGAACGTGGAGTAAATCGCGCACACGGGCCGGAATCCCTCGGCCGCAAGACCAGCAGCAAACGTGACCGCATGCCCCTCGGCGATACCGACATCGAAAAACCGCTGCGGAAATCTCTTGGCAAAGTCCACGAGTCCTGTTCCCGTGCACATTGCTGCGGTGATAGCCATCAGACGGGGATCACGTTCGGCAATCTGAACCATGGTCTGCCCAAAAACATCGGTGTATGTGGGGACGCCAACACCAATAGCCGAGGCGCCCATCTTGGGCAGCAGCCGGGCTTTGACCCCATGCCATTTAATGGGGTCCGCCTCGGCCGATTCGTGCCCGTGACCTTTCTTGGTGACCAGGTGCACGATCAGCGGCTTCTTGAAATCCTTCGCTTTGCGTAAGATGGTGACCACATCCACGAGGTTGTGGCCGTCAATGGGTCCGACATACTTGAACCCGAGATCCTCAAAAAACATCCCCGGCGTCACGAGATTTTTCAGAGAGTCCTCGAGACGGTGTGCCAAGCGCCGTAGACTCTCGCTGAACGGGGCCTTACCCATGGCTTTCCACATCTCGCCCTTGATGCGATTGTAGAGCGGATCGGTGATGATCTCCGCCAGATAACGTGACAGCGCGCCGACGTTGGGAGAAATCGACATTCGGTTGTCATTGAGGATCACCGTAAAGTCGGTCTTGAGCTCACCCGCATTGTTGAGTCCTTCAAAGGCAAGCCCGCCGGTCATCCCCCCGTCGCCGACGACAGCCACGACCCGGAAATTCTCTCCCTTGCGGTCGCGTGCTACCGCCATTCCCAAGGCCGCGGAAATGGCGGTTGATGCATGACCGGCGCCAAACGTGTCATAGACCGACTCGGAACGTCGCAGGAATCCCGAGATGCCACTAAAATGGCGGATCGACGGCAACTGATCGCGACGACCCGTCAGTATTTTATGGACATATCCCTGGTGCCCGACGTCCCAGACGATCTTATCACGCGGGGCGTCGTACACGTGGTGAAGGGCCACAGTTAATTCGACGGCCCCCAGCGACGACGCAAAATGCCCGCCAACGTCGCTGATCACCTCGATCAGATACTGCCGGATTTCACCGCACAACTGCCGCAGTTGATCGATGGACAGATCTTTCAGATCGGCCGGAGCGTCGATGGACGCCAACAGAGGCGGGAGCTTGTATTCGCTCATGGCATTTCCACGGAGGTCATTCCATCCATCCAGTGGTTATGACCGATCCTCGATTCCGTAGCCGCGCATGACGCCGTGAACACGCTCGCCAATGGCCAGCGAGTCTTTCCATGCGCGCTGCCACATGTTGCGTCCAAAGATGAGCCCGGTGGCACCCGCCTGCATGCAGATGTCCACCTTCTTCAACAGATCATCGTCGCCGAGCTTGGACCCGCCGGAGAATAATACCATACACCGTCCCGCTGAGCGCACGACCTTTCGGGCCATTTCCATCGCATCCATTTGCAAGGTTGGATACGGCTTGGGAGAATCAGCCGACGTTACCGAAGGAAGGTTGATTTTGACAATATCGGCGCCCAGTTCCTCGGCGACACGCGCGGCGTAGTCCACCGCGTACAGGCTGTCGCGTCCGCCTTTTTTGCCGATGGCCTCCCCGCGCGGGTATGACCAGACAATCAGGGGCATTCCGGCGCGTTCGCAATCGTAGCGGACTTCGTTGAGGGTCGCGATATCCTGATCCTGCGCCGGTGATCCGACGAAGAGTGTGTAGCCAACGGCATCGGCTCCCAAACGTATCGCATCCTCGACCGTGCCGGTCAGCGGCGAGAGCGCCTGGGCATCCGACGGAATGGCGGTCTTGCCATTGAGTTTGAGAATCAGAGGGATACGTCCGGCATACTTGGGATAATATTTCTCAGCCAGGCCGACATGGATGGCCACACCGGAGAACCGGCCGGCAATGCCGAGACGGAATATGTAGTCCGTGTCCAAAGAATCGGGGTTGGCGAAGAAGTCGACCGGTCCATGTTCCAATCCCTGGTCGAGCGGCAAGAACAAGAGGGTTCCATTGCCCGGTCCGAACTGGTAAAGCATCCGATAGAGACGCGCCTTCTTCCCCGCCGATAGATTGAGATCCCATAGAGAGGGACGGCGAACGGCTGTCAACTTCGCTTGCGAAGGTGCGGTTGTAATTGTCATGGGTACATTCCTTTCGCTGACCAAACTGCATGCCCAAACCAGCACAGGATCGTCGCCTCTGACGATCCGCCACCTCTGCCAGAGGCAGATAGGGCGATTGCCCGGTGGCGTCAAGGGGAATTACGGTTCACCGTGAACGGTCAGTGATCGAGTTCATCGAGATGGATGTCGTCGAGATCTTCGATGGGTTCCCACTCGAGAATCTTGAGGACCGACTCCAAGGGATCGCGTCGCTGGGAACGGATGTTGCGGACAAGACCCTCGTGACGGGCACGCCGGAGAGCGGAATGGTTAAACTCCTGCTGGAACTCCTCTTCTGTCAGGCACAGCCATCGATCCACGGGTGGACAGGTGGCGTCCGCCCGGGGGACAAATGCCGGTTCCCGGGTTGTTTTTTCGAATCGATTCCAAGGACAGACCTCCTGGCAGATATCACACCCGAAGATCCACCCGTCAAAATCTTCGCCAACACCCTTGGGAAAATCGCCACGGTGCTCGATCGTCCAGTACGATATGCACTTTTGCGAGTTCACTACGTACGGTTCGGAAATCGCGTCAGTCGGGCAGGCCTCGATGCAGCGGGTACAACTGCCGCAAAAATCTGTGTGAGGCGTATCGGACGGCAGATCCAGCGTGGTGATGATCTCGCCTAAGAACACCCACGAGCCCAACTGGCGGGTCAGCAGGTTGGCGTTTTTCCCAATCCATCCGATGCCGGCACGCTGAGCCCAGGGCTTCTCCATGATCGGGCCGACATCCACACTGGCCACGGTTTCTGCCTGCGGGACCAGCTGATGAATCAGATCCTGCAGCACTTTCAGCTTCTGACCCAGAACTCGATGGTAATCTTCGCCCCACGCGTACCGGGAGATCTTGAGCGCACCACAGTCATCGCAGTGTTCGCCATCCGTGTGATAGTTGATCGCAACGGAAATCACGGTGCGGGCGCCGGGCAGAACACGTGTCACATCGCTGCGCTGCTGGGGATCACGCGCCATCCAGGACATGGATGCCTGATAGCCACGGGTCAGCCATGCGAAGAGACGTTCACGATCATCACCGTTTTCGCCAACCGGCGCAAAGCCCACCGCGTCCAAACCGAGTTCCTTGGCCGAGGCGATGATGCGCTGACGCACCTCCGCCAGAGCGGGAGTCTTCGACTGTTCGGGGGTAACACGTGTGTCGCTCATGATCTATCCAGAATTTGATACGTTTCAAACCACCAAGATGGAACATCAATCCCCTGATCAGCCGGTCGGCTTTACCGGTTCACCGGGTTGCCCAGCTCCCTGGAAAATGTGACAGGTGCCACGGAGACGATCTTTGGAGAGTTCATAGCGGGCATCTTCCGGCATGGCATTGAAGTCACGACTCATCAGCCCATAACCGCTGTCATAGCCGATAATGGCCGTGGCGATGAAGTTGACGGTTTCGATCGCGAGTTCACGCAGGTGCACGCACCCCTGGCCCCCGCCGATCCGTCCCGAGATTTCTTTCACGATCCCCCGGCCAATGACCAAGCCAGCCAGTTCGCCCGCCTTCACGGTGACCAGAGGACAGAGCGAATGCGGGTGGTTGGCCATTTCCGCATGGGCAGCGAGGATCTCTTTCGTCTTGGGGTCCACCGTCAGATCGAGACGAATCAGATGATAGGGGTCGAGAAAGGTTGAGTAAACCGCCATCAGGCCATCGGTCATTTCAAAAATCTCAATTGATATGTCTCGCTTGGAGATGAAACGTCCACGGGTCATGGGAGCAGAGACCGGGTGTCGCTCGTTTCCAGAAGCCAGATTACTCATAAGACCTCTCTGGTCGTCGCTTGATGGCGGGTCGCCATAACCGCATAACCAAACCGGCTGCTGGCGACTTTGATGTATTACGTCTGGGGGGAGCCGGTTGTGGGCGTTGATTGAGGCACTTCCAAGACGCTCAAAATCAGTCGGTTACATAAGCACACACCCCGTCCTGCACTCTGTGCGGGACGGGGCGTCATTCATGAAGCGTCTATCCGGTAAGAACTTAGGGATTGGATGTGGAGTCCCTCAGGGGCGCACACATACTCGCCCACTGGCCGCTGAAGAATCCTGGGGTCCACCCATGCGTGCCGAACTGCGGATGATCTTCGGGGTTGCGGTCGTGCCCACGGCCATGGTCGTTGTTGCCACGCCCAGGAGGTTCGATCATCGTGCTGTCGTTCTCTGGAACGCTTCCCCACCGGCCACGCAGTGTCCCGAGGGGCCGTCCTTCACGACCAGCCCATATACCTTCAAACCAACCGGAGGTTGAATCGTTCGGGCTGAATCCCCATGCGCCACGAATCAAACCCCGGAAAGCACCCTGCGCACCGATGTACTTGCCAAAGAAGACTTTGTTCCCATCGGGGCGTGCGCCGAAATGACCCCGGAGATGACCCATCAAGAGGCCGTCATCAGACATCCATTTGCCGTAAAAATTCCCATTCCGGTGTGACGGATTCAGAAGCCATCGCCCCTCCATTTGCCCACGGCCGCACGTATCGAGCTTGAGGTCCGTTGCGTTGAAGGCCACCTGATTGCCGAGTTCGTCAACATCGTCGATCTCGTCCAACTCGGAGAGCTCAGCCAGACTGAATACGCGTGAATAGGGCGTCGTCAGGAAGCTGACCTGGTTGTTCGACCAGTCCGAATCCGGCGGCGCGGGGGGAACAATGATGCTCACCAGGATGCCGTCGAAACTCCCCATCGTCTGTGACACCCACTCGAGAGTCTGCCGATTGGGACGCGGCCGCACGAGGCGATCCTGTCCTTCTTCAAACCGGATGGTGCGGAGGACATGAATCACGCCATGGGTGATACCCAGTGAACCGGACCAGTCGGTCATCTGGGTAATGCTCGAGTCTTGCATCAGCATGCCCCAGCGGATTCCGAGCACGTACGCTTTGGTTCCGGGCATGCTATCGAGAATCTCGGCGTCGCGAGACGAGACAGCCGGGTCATCGGCCACCTGGTCCTCCCGCATCATCTCGGCCAGAGCGTCGTCGCCAAATGCCGGCGGTTCGTCCGTGGCAGTGTATCCGCCATATTCGGCCGTGAGATTCAAGTCGCCGGAGTTGTCGGACAGAGTCGGTGAGTTGTCCGAGCAACCCACGACAAGGATGGCAAACGGTATCACCAAGACCGCCGCCAGAAATTGGGGAATTCTTTTCATCTGATACTCCTTTCCTGTGATGTGTGCGTTGATTGCCTGCACTTGATTGTTACCACGGTCACACAATCGGCAATTGGCTTGCCAAGAGAACCAAACACGTGACTTGATCTCATCAGGTACTGCAATCATCTGTCTACCAATAGGATGTGGCGACGACATCGATTGAGACAATCACGCTAATTGCAAACCAGCATTTGCCGATTGAACCGAATGGTACAATTAGATTGATTGCTGACCCATCAGGGACAGTCCGGCGGCATTGTACGTCGTTAGTATTGTCCTCTGCATGAGGGCGGGTGAAAAAGGTGTGCACACGGAAACTCGAAGGAATGAGAACTCCCTTTTCGGGAGGGCGAAGCTCCTGCTGAGCCTCTTCTCGTCCATCGGGAAAAGAGGCTCGCCCTACCCCCTTGCAAGACGTGGGCTTGTTTGCCGAACCAGTGCTTTTTCGACAAGTCCATAAAGGGGCCTCAGAGAGGATCAGATGCGGAGCAGACTGCTTTTAATCGGCATTGTCGGCGTTGTCTCGCTTGCTGTTCTGGTCGCGGTGAATGTCGCTTATCATCTAAAATTCAACGAATTGAACCGGTCGTTGGACAATCAGCTCGGCGATCAATTGTCCGGCTTGGCTGAGGCCTTGGCCGCGACCATTCCGGCGGAAACTGCGGGCCAGATTCTCGGGGAATCATTCAGCCCGGAAGCGTATCTGCGAACCAGAGATCTAACTAAATCGTTTGCTGCATCGAATCATCTGGTCTCAGTTGCGTTGCTGGATACCCTCTGGCAGGATCCGTTTGCGGACCGTCCGGATTCACTCAATCAACTGGTCTACTCGCTTTTGGATCGCGACGGGCGTTGGGCGCTGCTGTCCGGTCTGTCCTGGACATCGCCGACCTACCGCTGGGGCGATGCCTATTACCGCAGCGCGGCGGCGCCGATCACCGACACGACATCGGGACGCACGATGGCGATTGTGCGTCTGGAAGCCGACGCCAGTTACTTCGGAGCGCTCTCGCAGTTGCGCCGGCTGGCCTGGTGGGTACACCTGTCCTCGGCGGCGCTGACCGTTCTTCTGGTCGGATTGTTTGCCTGGTACACACGCCGTGCCCTACGCTGGGAATCGCAACTCCTGCATTCCGAGAAACTGATTGGCTTGGGCCGTCTGGCCGCGACCATCGCCCATGAAATCAGGAATCCTCTGGGCATCATCAAGGCGACCGCGCAGCGGTTGGAACGTGTCAGTGACGAGAAGAAACGCGCGGAGTTGCTTCGATTCATCCCCGAAGAAGCCGACCGGCTGAACCGCATTCTGGGCGGATACCTGCGATTGGGATCTCAGCAGAAATCACAACCTGTTGCTATCTCGATGGAGCAGAGTCTGTCGGCGTGGCTGGAGAAGTCATTCGGGCCAAGTGAGACAGGACATCGGCGCTGGACCATTGTGATTCAGCCAACAGGACCCATCATGGCCAACCCGGACACGCCCCCGCAAGTCTTGCTTAATCTTATGAACAATGCGTTTGACGCGACTCCGGCGGGCGAGATCGTCGCCATCACTTGGGGACCGGGCGGTCAGAGGCGCGGACGGCTGACGGTCGCGGATCGGGGCCCGGGAATACCAAAGAAGATGCGCGCGCGCGTCTTCGAGCCATTCTTCACAACCAAGATCAAGGGAAGCGGGCTGGGATTGTACGCAGTGAAAACAATGGTGGAGCAAGATGGCGGGCAAATCTCCACCGCGGACAATCCGGGCGGAGGAACGGCCTTCCACGTGGAATGGCCGCTGGCGGGTGAAAGAAATAATCTGGGAATCAAGTGAGGTCCATCCCAATGGCAAGAATCCTGATTGTTGATGATGAAGAACGGATCGGGTTCCTCTTGTCCGAGACGCTGAACGATCTCGGGCACCGGACTTCATATGTCACCGACGGCGCCAGCGCGCTGGAAAGGATCAAGGCCACGCCCTTTGATCTGGTGATCACCGACCTGCGCATGGAACCGGTCGATGGCATGGAGATCGTCAGGGCCGTGACGTCAATGGAAGGCACAGATATTGTCGTGCTGACGGCGCATGGCTCGACCGCTGCGGCCGTCGCGGCGATGAAGGCGGGAGCGATCGATTTTCTGCAGAAGCCGCTGGACCTCGACGAGATGACCCTCTGGGTGGAACGCTGGATGAAGACGCGCCGGTTGGTGGCGCGCGCGGAGCAGTTGGATCAGGACTTGAAGGCATTGACCGGCGACGATTTCATCGGCGCTTCGGAGCCCGTGTCAGGCCTGCGTTCGCTGATCGAACGAGTGGCCAAGACCGATACAACGGTGCTGATCGCGGGAGAATCAGGGACGGGGAAAGAACTGGTGGCACAAGCCATTCACCACGCGTCGCCTCGTGCCGACCGTCCCTTCGTCGCCACGAACTGTGCGGCGCTGACGGAGACACTCCTCGAAAGTGAGTTATTCGGCCACGAGAAGGGCGCGTTCACAGGTGCAATCAAACAGCGGGCGGGGCGGTTTGAACTGGCCGAAGGCGGAACGATATTTCTCGACGAGATCGGCGAAATCTCCGGCGGGTTCCAGGCAAAGCTTCTCCGCGTGCTGGAACGTCATGAGATTGTCCGAGTGGGCGGGGCGGAGACAATCACGGTGGATGTGCGGGTCATTGCGGCCACCAACAGGAACCTGCAAGAGGAAGTGACTCAGGGACGGTTCCGCGAGGATCTCTTCTTCAGGCTGAATATCTTCCCGATTGTTGTGCCGCCGTTGCGCGAACGGGTATCCGACGTCGGGCTGCTGGCCCAGCACTTTCTTTCGAAGCTGCGGTATCCAAACGCGTCGCTCTCCCCTGACGTGATTGCCGCGCTGGAATCATATCACTGGCCGGGAAATATCCGTGAGCTAAAGAACATCCTCGAAAGGGCCACGATATTGGCCGACGGTACTGCCCTCCGTGTCGAACACCTTGGATTTCTCCCCACCATTATTCTGCCCCAGAGCACACGGGGCGCCGCTCGCGCCCCGAGTGTGACGTCGGGTACAGTCGAGGGAATCGAAGACATGGAAAAGCGCATGGTCGTCGAGGCGCTGCAATCATGCGATGGCAACAAAAGTCGCGCTGCCAAGAAGCTGCGCATCACACGAAGAGTGCTGTACACGAAGTTGCGGAAGTACGGGCTGGAGGGGTAAGCCGCAGATTGTGCGGATCGCGATCAGAATGGCGTGATGAAAAACCCCCGATCCGCCAAGCGAGGCCGAGTTTTCGAAAGGGGAGGGCGAGGCTCCCGCCGAGCCTCTTTCTACTTTCGCACGAGAGGCTCGGCGGGAGCCTCGCC
>JAVHPP010000174.1:0-1357 GCA_036170655.1 Candidatus Zixiibacteriota bacterium
AAGGTGGAGGAGGCGTAGAGCTTCACTTGTCGGGCGAAGTCCACCGCTTCGGAGGCCGTCTTGAGGAAGGTGGTGGAGGCGGTGGTACTGCCGATGTTCATCTTGCCGATGACGGCATAGGTACCAGCAGCCGGGTTCGTCATGGCGCAGGAGCCGTTCGCGGCGACCGCGAAGTCAGCGATTTGCTGGAAGGTGAGCGCATTGTCCTCGGTCAGACCGACGTCCTGGAAACCGTCGCCACTGTTGTTGTTCCCGTCGCATTGGAGATTCCCCAACTTGCCGCAGGTGGGGCTTCCCCCCGGTGCGCCCCATACGGTAATGACGGCGTCGGTGACGGTCTTGTCGGTGGTCGTATCCACTTTGACCGGATACGGGTAGTCAGCGGCCGTCGCGTCGCACTCCCCCGCCAAGACCGCGGAGAAGTTCTGCGCGGCGCTGATGTCCAAGACCTGCGTACTCGTGATCTTGCCGGACTTGCTGACGGTGAGGGTGAAGGTGTTGAAGTTCTGGCGCACACCGGTGTCGGCCCCGTTGTATTTGAAGATGTCGGTGGTAATGGTCTTTTGTCCGATGAGGCCCGAGCCGTCGGTGAGCACATCGTTAATGATGACCGTGTCGTTCGTGTCCACGAGCCGGACGGTGGCGCCAGAAATTGGCGCGTTGGCCGAGTCCACCACCTTCAGGTCAAGGGTGAAGGCGCGTTCGATGGCGCCCACGTTCGATCCGGCACCGTTGAACTTGATGCCGGGGACGGTCGGGGACGGCGTGAGCGAAATATCAAAGGTGGAGTTGATGAGGGTCGTGGTGGCGTTGTAGTCGAAGACGTTGATGTGGCGGCCGTCGTCGATGTCACTGATAGCGAGATCGCTGATCGTGAAGTTCGCGGTACTGGAGGCGTAGAGACCACCGGTGATGTTGCGGCGACTCTTGATGGTGGTGAAGGTCGATGACGCTCCCTGATCGGCTTCCACGAAGAAGCCGCGATACATGTTCGTATACACCACGTCTTGGATGGTGTTGGTGGCGTTTTTGAGACGGATGGTCTGCCAGTTCTCAAAGGAGGTACGGTTCGCTTCCACTTGACCCTGCCAATAGAGGTCGCGGGGATTGTCGGGCGTGGTGGTGGCCGCTTCCTTGTGGAGCACGATGGAGTCGAAGAGCTTCAGTTGTGAAGCCGGCGCCGATCCGGTGGACGACGCGGTGAAGAACTCGCCCTCGCCACGTGCGGTGGCGTCGGTGCCGGAGAAGGAGATGGTGGAGCCGCCAAACGGCGAGCCGGTCGCGGAGACCTGCCCCGCGATGAAGGTGGAGGAGGCGTAGAGCTTCACTTGTCGGGCGAAGTCCACCGCTTCGGAGG
>JAVHPP010000175.1:0-6165 GCA_036170655.1 Candidatus Zixiibacteriota bacterium
CCTGGACGATTCCGTACTGGACGGGCGGCGAGGGGGGCTACTTCATCGACGCGTATGTCGGGCCGGCCTGCCCTCCCGAGGCCCCCGATGTTGCTGGCGGACGGTTCTGGCACAAGGTGGCGCGCATCGAAGGCAGCTATGGGAACGCGTATCTGCGGGGAGCCTGCTCGCTGGCCGAATTGCCGGTAGAGAGTGTGACGATCAAGACGTCCTCATCCTGAAGGAACGCCGCATGACGGCATCGATTCTGAAACATCCCGACGCGGACGTGGTGATCGAGGACCTTGCCCCATCTTGCTGGAGCCTGCCGGGAAGGGCTTCGTGATCTGATCGATCTGTTGTACGTGTGTCGAATCCGACCCGCTAATGAGCAAGAAGCCTTTTTACGGGAGAGTTCGTTGGTAGAGCTGCCCTGCTTCAAACGAGAAGGTCTCTCGAAAGCCCAGCCGCTCCAGTTCGCGGAGCAATTGCGTTCTCTCGTTTTTGCCGAAGAAGGATTGTTCGTATTCCCCGTAGTGCTCGGAAAACACCAGGATATTGGAAAGCGAAGGCGAGGACGCTGCAGCAATGTAGTAGGAGGCTGCACCCGTTGGCGCCCTTCCGTATCCTATGGGAGAGTCCGTTGGCCCCCATTCGGTTGGCCCCCATTCGTATCCCAGAGACAGGGACAAAGATCGGGTCCGACAAAACCAGTGGAAGGTATTCTGGCGTGAAGGAATTAGAAGAAGGTCGCTTCCTGGCCGGATCCGACTACACAATGGCTCGGTCGTCTTTTTAATTATCTCGGTCTGCATCCATCGGGTCGGTGATGCGATCTGCCCGGCGATATACATGAGAAGATTCGTGGTTCCGGCCGAATTGATCAGCAGGAACGCGGCGGTTCCGACGATGACGGCAGGTACAGCGAAGCGAGGCCATCGGTGGGCCCGCCGGTTGAGGAATGCGATTACGATGTGGATCGCGAGACTCGACGCGATGATGGCTGAAGGCAGCAACAGCATCGCGTAGTGCAGATGGCCCAGCTTGGAAAACTGAAGCAGGCATGCGACGGCGGAGAAGATCGACAGGCCCAGGGTCAGCATCACGGCATCGGGCAACTCGGGAATCCTCTTGCGGGCGATCACTGCCGCCAGCCACACGGCGCATCCCGAAAGAAAGAAATTGGAGATCGGCCTGGTCACTTCCCGTATTCTGTTGACGTGTTGAAGCCATGACCCCTCGGACGGCAGGTCCCTGGCGTACAGGACTCCTGTTTTCATCGCCGCGAGCCCTCCACCCTCCAGCCACATGGCAAACAGGAATGCACAGGTCGCCACGATCGGCAAGATCAGCAGGTGCGAGATCCGGTACTGATGCGGTGGATCGGTCCTTCCTATGAGCGGTAGGAAGCCTAATATGCCGAGAGAGAGGAGTCCCGCCGGCTGTTTTGCAAAGAGGGCGAGCCCCAAGCCTGACGCGAGAGCGAAAAGTCCGAAGTGGGTCTTTCCGGGTCCGCTCATCAGTAGCCACAGCCACAGTCCCAGCAGATACGGAATGGTTGCGATCGGCTCGGTGACTCCATGCAGACCTTCAATCCGGCTTGCCAGGAAGACGTAGAGCGATGTGGCGAACACGCCTGTCTGCCAGATGCGGGTCAGGCTCGCCAGGATGCAGCCGATGAGGACCCCGTTGGTGATCAGGACGCCGACGTAGACCCATTGGAGCGAAGCGAGACTGCCGTCGGTAACGAGGAACACCGTTTTCCAGAAACTATAGACGCCGGGGAAATAGAAATAGCGGGTACTGGACACATCCGTGGCTCCGCCGGCCAGATCGCGGGCAAATAAGATGTACTTGTAAAAATCGACCCCGCCGATAAACGGCCTCGACGCGGTCAAGAAACGTACGGTCAGGGCGGCGAAGACCACGACCGCCGCTGTGAGCAGATACAGGAGGATATTCTTATATAATGGCTTATGCGTGGCCGTGCTCCGTAGCGCTCAGATTAGGTGGAATGCCTAAAATTGCTTATAAATCCATTTTGAAGAGTGTATCCTCTTGGTGGCCAAAGTTAAAGAGAGAGACCCCAACGGATGACCATATCTCCTCCCGTCAAGGTCTGCTTCATCTCCCCCTTAGGGTATGGCCTTTACAACCCAGCCAGCGGCTATCCGTTCGGCGGAGCAGAGGTGCAGTTCTTCCTTCTCGCGAATGCGCTGGCGTCCGATCAGGATTTCCAGGTGACTGTGCTGACGACGGTACGCGACACTCCCGGCGTCGAGCGGCATGGCCCGGTGACGGTCGTGAAGCGGCAGGGCCGGGATCGGCTGGCGCGCGGCTCGCTGCGGGGGTACGCGTCCGCTTTCCTCGACATGCGGCGCGCCATGCGGGAGATCGATGCCGACGTATACCTGCACGCCACGGCCGGCGTTGAAGTGGGGGCCTATGCCCTGATCTGCCGGTTGCTGCACCGGCGGTTTGTCTATGTGGTGGCGTCGTCGGTCGATCTCTGCCAGCCGAACGGCCAGGTGCAGGGGCCGCTGGCTGGGCTGTTCCCCTTGGGGCTGGGCCTAGCCCATGCGATCGTCTGCCGGAGCACTGAGCAACTGGGTTGGCTTCGCAGCAGGTACGGCAGAGAGGGAGTCCTGATTCGCACTGGGCACAGGCTTGCAGAACCTGTACCTCATGAGAAAACGACCGTCCTCTGGGTCGGGCGGATGCATCCGCTGAAGCAGCCGGAGATGTTTTTGGATCTGGCCGAGCGCCTACCCAAAGAACGGTTCGTCATGGTCATCATGCAGGATCCACCCCATGAGCATCTCCTGAGCGCGCTTCGCGCGCGCGCCGCCGTTCTGCCCAACGTCACGATGCACGAGAATGTGCCATGGAACGAGATGGACGGGTACTTCGGGCGGGCGAAGCTGCTCATCAACACCTCCACCTATGAAGGCTTCCCCAACACGTTTGTGCAGGCTGCCATGCATGGGACACCGATTATCTCTTGGAAAGTTAATCCGGACGGGATTCTGGCCTGTCATGGGATCGGTATCGCCGCCGCCGGGTCTTTCGATCGTCTCCTCACGGCGGTTCAGGAGCTGTGTGCTTCCGAAACCACGCGGGTCGAGTGGGGACGTCGAGCGCTGTCATACGCGCGTGAGTATCATGATGTGCAGAGGTCGGCGGCCGAGTTGAAAGCGCTGGCGCGCTCCCTCGCCGGCCGTTCGTCGGCGGCCGGCGGATAGGCAGAGCGATGAAGGCGCTACGGCTGTGTTTTGTGGGGCCCGCCAATAATGTAACGACGCGGCGGTGGGTGGAGTGGTTCACGGCCCGCGGGCACGACACGACGGTTATCACAGTTGAGCCAGCCGAGGCGCCGCCGTTCCGCCAGATCGACGTGAGCTCACCCGGCTGGCCGCGCAAGCTGGGCCGGTTGTTGTCCGCCGTTTGTCTGGCTCTCGCGGTTCACCGGCTCAAGCCTGACGTCGTGCACGTGCATTACGCGAGGGGCCTGGCCTGGGGCCTGCTCCTGGCCCGGTTTCATCCATATGTAGTGTTCCCATGGGGCAGTGACGTATTGGAAGAACAGGGAGCCTTCCGCGAGTGGTATGGCAAGCGGTTGACGTGTGCGCTGTTGAGCGGGGCAGATCTCATCGCGGTTCCTTCCGAGTACCTGGAACGGCGTGTGCGAGAGTTGCTCCCCTCGATTTTCCGGATGGCCCGGATCGCCCCGGGCGTCAATCTCCAGCAGTTTCGGAACGGGCTTGATGTCCGGTCTCTCCGTGAGCGGTGGGGAATCAGAGAAGGGGCACGGGTCATCTTCAGCCCGAGACTAGCGCAGCCGTTCTATCGGCACGACCGGATCATCCGGGCGCTGCCGGCGGTATGCGAAAAAGTCCCCAAGGCGGTTCTGGCCGTCGCAGAGTGTTTTGCCGACCGTGAGTACATCGCTGAACTACGCAGACTGGCTGCCGGCCTGGGCGTTGCCGATCGCGTGCGATTTGTCGGTGAAATTCCGTATTCTGATATGCCGCTCTGGTACAATCTGGCCGACGCGGTGGTCATGGTTCCGAAGTCAGACGGACTGCCGAATTCGCTGGTCGAGGCGATGGCCTGTGGTGCGGTGCCGGTGCTGAACCGATTACCGCAGTATGCGGAGCTGGTCAGCCATGGCGAAAATGGATTTCTGGTGGATCCGAACGACGGCGATCTTGCGGGGGTGCTGATCGGAGTGCTGTCCGATCCCGCCGTGAAAGCCCACTGTGCCCGGGCCAACCGCACGAAGGTTGTGACAATGGCAGACCAAGATCACGAGATGGCCCGGATGGAGGAGTGGTATGTCCGTCTCGCAGCACGAGGAAGACGAACAACGTGACCTGGAGACGCAGGAGCGTAGCATGAGCAGGACAGTGGTCCTGACCGCCATCTTTGCAGGTGCGCTGCTCGTAAGGATCCTATTCAATGTGTATCTCGTGGGGATGGAAGAGCCCGGCTTGGTAAACTTTCCCGACGGGAAGGATTATGACGCCATCGGGCGTTCACTTGCGAATGGAACTGGATTCGAGGTCAATCATTCTCCTGACACGTTTCGACCGCCCGGGTATCCATTTTTTCTGGCCGCCATTTACACGATCGGTGGACCTGGCTATGCCGCCGTCAAAATCGTTCAATCTGTGATCGGGGCTCTGACCTGCCTAATGATTTTGCTCATCGGGGAGCAACTGTTCTCAAAGCGCGTGGGGGTAATCGCGGCGGTGATTGCCGCCGCATACCCGCTTCTTGTCGCGTATACCGGTTTCCTGTTGTCTGAGACCCTGTTTGTCTTTCTCTCGGTGGTATTCCTGTACGCGCTGGTCAGGCTGCGGGAAGATCAGGCACGGCGGTGGGTAGTCGTTGCCGGGCTGGTGCTGGGGCTGATGAACCTCACACGCCCGGTGACCCTGTTCCTGCCCGTCTTGCTCTTTTTCTGGCTCTGGGTAGAGTGGGGAACCAAGCGACGGGCGGCGGTGATCGCCGGCATGTTGGCGCTCCTCATGATGGTTCCCATTGTGCCCTGGACGGTGCGGAACTATATGGTGACCCACTCGCTCATTCTCATCACCGGCCAGAATTGGTTTCGGCTTTATGCAGGCAACAACCCGACGATCATGCATGACTCCGAAGCTATCGGCGGGTCCATCGAGCCTGAACAGCTGGCGGATTACCGGTCGGCCTATCTCTCGTTCTTGAGACATTATCTTATGCACGAGCCGAGGGAGCTATTGCGGCTCGAGTTGCACAAGCTGAAACGCTTTTGGAATGTCTTCCCAAAGACCACGTATCGGGACAAGGTCATCAGCTTGCTCTCCTACGGGGTCCTCCTGCCGTTCTTTCTCATTGGGATGGTGTTCGCCCTTCAACGTCATCAGAAGCCATGGCTCCTCTTTTTCTGGATTCTGAACTTTTGCATCGTGACGTTGATCGCCCATGGCTCGACCAGGTTTCGGATGCCGGTGGAACCGGTGGTGATTCTTTTGGGTTCGCTGGCCCTGGAGAGCCTGTGGATGAGATGTACGGGTGTGGGCCACGTCGGGTTGAGCGCACGGCGGATGGGGTGACGCTATGTACGCGATAGCCGACATTTCCGGCATGGTGCGGGATTCCTCTGGTCTCCGGCGGAAGCACATCCGCAACTCGCTCTGTCGGCGGCTTAATCGGGTGCGCTGGTGCGGTCACTGCGTGGATCAACCGGTATGCGTCTGACCGTGTCAATCCTTGTTTTTATCTGCGCCTTGCTCGTGCGCATCCTGTTCAATGTTTTTGTCACGGGCATTGATAATGCCGGTCTCGATCTCTTTCCAGACGGGAAAGACTATGATGCGCTCGGCCTGTCGCTCGCGAAGGGATCCGGGTACGCCATCCAGGATGTGCCCAACACGGCCCGCCCTCCGGGCTACCCATTATTTTTGGCGACCCTGTACACAATCTTCGGGCACAGCTATGTAGCCGTGAAGATCATCCAATCGGTGCTCGGAGGGCTCACTTGCGTCATGATCTTGATGATCGGGGAGCGTCTCTTCACGAGGAGAGTGGGTGTGATCGCGGCGGCGATCGCCGCCGTCTATCCGTTTCTTGTCGTCTATACCGGCTTTATGTTGGGCGCGCTCAATAGCCAAGTGCAACATTTTTGGAGGACAATGTTGCATGGGA
>JAVHPP010000176.1:0-6159 GCA_036170655.1 Candidatus Zixiibacteriota bacterium
CGACACCTGTCGGTTTGCTTGATTGTTTAGGCGAGAATCAGTAGGGGTTTTTCAACAGGCCCCTGTGATCCCGGCCACGTGACGGTCCGGGCGTTGGGGGCAGGCAGCGGACGCTCCCTTTACTGCAGCGACAATTCTTCGGTGTCCTCGTTGTAGGCGAACAGATTCCCAAAGCGCGCCCACCGCACAAAAGTATCGAAGACGCGCTCGTAGTTTTCTGCCGGCATCTGAAAAACGATGATCTCTTTGATGACGTCCGCCCCGATCGCGTGACGTTCCTGTCGCAGCAGAACCTCGTGCACGTCGCGAAACAGCCAGAGCTTCAAGAGTTGCTCCCGCCAGATCGGCTTCTGCTCATCTGGACCTGCCCGCACGAGGCGCCTGCCGACCGGTGTGAGCAGGAGGGTGCGTCCGGGTGTGTCAACTAAGTCGAGGATTTCGGCCGCCTTCGCGACCGTAATCACCCGTCCGAACTCGCGGTTGGTCTCCGCCGACACGCGAAAGACATCCTGCCGCCCGCCGCGCGCGTCGAGGTATTCCAAAAGACCGACAATCTCGCTGGTCGAGGCATCCGGGATGACCTCTGTTGCCAGCGCTTCGTCGGCCGGCTCCGCCACATCGGGCATCTCATGGCCGGTGATGATCTCGTGCAGACGGTCCACCATCCGCAGGAAATCGGCGGCCGAATAGTCGCGGGGACGGGGGAGACGGTTGGCGATGATCGAGCGCACACATCCGGGGCTTGATCCCAGGACAACGATGCGGTCCGCCATATACACCACTTCTTTGATGTCGTGGCTCACCATGAGGATCGACGACAGGTTGCGATCCTTCACCGACCAGATGTCGATCATTTCACTGCGCAAGCTTTCTGCGGTGAGCGCATCCACCTGACTGAACGGTTCGTCCATAAACAAAATCTCCGGGTCCACACACAGGGCGCGCGCGATGCCGACCCGCTGCTTCATACCGCCTGACAGTTCACGCGGGTAGGCCTCCTCAAAACCCGAAAGTCCCACCGTGCGTATTGCCGCATCCGCGCGGCGGCGCACTTCGGTGTCCCCCAGCCCTGCGGCCTTCAGGACGGATTGGACATTCTCCTGGACATCGAGCCATGGGTATAGTGCGAAGTTCTGAAAGACAATCGCCACGCCCGGGTTCAGTTCGTGCAACGGCTCGCCGTGATAGAGTACTTCACCTTCGTAGGGCGGGATCAAGTAGGCCAGAATCCGCATGAGCGTCGATTTGCCGCATCCCGATGGCCCGAGCAGCGCCACCACCTCGTTGGGGTGAATGGCAAGGTTGATGTCTTCGAGCACACGGATCAGGTTGCCCTTCGGCAACGTGAATTGGTGGCTGACGTGGCGCACTTCGCAGAGCGGCTTGCCGTTGGTTGCATTCTGATTCATCGCTGTATCCTGCACGGAGTCACTTACCGGTTCAACGAGTAGCGTTCTTCCGCGAGATTATAGAATCGCCGCCATACCAGATGGTTAAACAGGACGACCACAATGGCCATGACAATTACGCTCGCCGCCAGAAGCGGGAAACTTGCCGCTGAGGCCTGCTTGCTGATCGCTGAGCCGAGACCCCAGGCGGAAATGGCCTTGCCTTTATACATCACATACTCGGAGACAATGCTGGCATTCCACGCCCCGCCCGCCGCCGTCACCCACCCGGTCACGAGGTAGGGGAACACCGACGGGGCATACAGGATTCTGAACCGCTGCCAGCCATGGATGCGATAAGTGTGTGCCGCCTCCCGCAAGTCCGAGGGAATCGCCATTGTGCCGGCAATGACATTGAACAGGATGTACCACTGTGTTCCCAGCAGCATGAGCAGAATACTCCCCCACCCAAGGGGGACTTGGGCCCATGCCATGATCGCAATGACCATCGGAAACAGCATTGGCGCCGGAAATGACGCGGCAATCTGCACCACCGGCTGTAGCACGCGCGACAGACGCGGGGAGAGACCAATGGCCAGCCCGGCGGGGAGCGCCCAGATCGTGCCCAATACCACCGCCGCGAGAACCCGCCCCAGTGTGCAGAATGCCTCGCCCACGATGTTCAGCCACTGTGCCAGTGAGACGGTTCCGACCAACCGGATAAGATGCCACAATCCCCAGGCCAGAACCATGGCAAGAATGGACAGCGCCACATACGAAATCGTGGTGCCCCAGCGTGATGGTGCAACGGGCCCGTGAATGCGGCTCTGCTTTCGTCCGGCCTCCTCCGGCTGAGGACGGACCGCGGGCTGGCCGGACCGCATGGCCGACGGCGACAACACGCCGTGCACACCCGGATGCAGGCGGCGCCCCAGCCATCGCAGCATCCGCGAACGCCGCAGCAGGTCGAGAAACCATGAGGACATCGCCAGTTGATGCCCGTCCTCCTCGACACGGAATTTCTGCGCCCAGACAACAACGGGGCGCCAGAGAATCTGATCCAACAGGACGATCATCAGGACCATTGCCAGCACCGCCCAGATCATCGCCGGGATATTTCCCCTGGCGACGGCGACCGTCATGTACGAGCCGATGCCGGGAAGACGGAAGTCCCGATCCCCCAGAACAAACGCCTCGCTGATCATCAGGAAAAACCACCCGCCCGCCATGCTCATCATGCTGTTCCAGACCAACCCCATGGTGGCCGATGGCAGCTCCACCCAGCGGAATCGCTGCCACCAACTGAACCGAAACGCCGTTGCCGCTTCGTCAAGGTCGCGCGGGATCGAGCGCAGCGAATGGTAGAAGCTGAACGTCATATTCCATGCCTGCCCCGTGAAGATCATGACCACAGCAGCCAGTTCGAGTCCCACATTGCTGTGGGGAAACATCGCGACCATAACCAGCACCAATCCCGGCATAAACCCCAGAACAGGAATGCTCTGCAGAATGTCGAGAAGGGGAACCAGCGCCTTCTCGGCCGCCTGGCTCTTGGCGGCCCAGTAACCGTAGATCAACGTGAACGCGAGAGAAAAGCCATACGCCAGAAGGCCGCGTGACAGTGACAATAGAGCGTACTTCGGCAATGCGAGAGGGGAGAGGTCGATGTCAACGACCGGACGCAGAGCGCCGGTCCACTCGCCGCCAACCCGCAGCAGTCCGAAGAATGCCCCTCCCAGACCCAGCAGGACAAGTAGATCGACGCCGCCCGCTTTTCGTGAGCGGTCGAGAAATGCGCTCGCTTCACCCCAAGCTCTTCTGAAGAATGAATCCACGGGGCCTCAATTCGGTCGCTGGCCAGGAATCATCACTCTTTGACACAAACGCTGCCCCCGTCATGCAAGGGAGCCGGAATATACGGACAAAGGACCCGTGGTTGCTACCGGCGGATTGACGATGTGTTGGGACAGGAGTGAAGACATTCCGAACGCAGGGCTGCGTCTGAAGTTGGAATGCGAGAAACCCGCAGGCGGACCTGCGGGCTTCATATCATCAGCATCGCATGGAAAGCGCTTCGCAAGGCGTCATCGGCTCTAACATGGATTCACCGGCCCGGGACCGCCGGAAAACGCGTTGTCTACCGCCGCGACAACATCCAGCACGTCCACAGAACCATCGCTGTTGAAGTCGTCACGGGCAATCTGACAGAGAGGATCCTGAACAATCTCGCCGCCACTGAACGCGGCATCAACCATGTGGACGACATCCAGCACGTCGACCGATCCGCCACCGTCGGCATCGCCCGGAAACGGGCAATCGCAGACAACGACCTTGCCGAACATCCCCTCCAGTTCATGGAATATGCAGTAATAATCGAACGCGCCCGAGACATTGAAAACGTGTTTGAATGTCCCGCCCGGGCCAAGACTCCCGGAGTTCCACAGGACCCCGGAGTTGGGATCAGCTGAGCCGGTCCCGCTCGTTGAGGTGTGAGCCATGAACATCTCCATATTCTTCCATTGTACTGTGTCACCCGGATGAATCACTACCGAATCAGGCACGAATCGACCGAACCCGCCGACCATCGTTGCCTCGACAACAACAGTTGCTGCATGTGTCTGACCGGCCCATACGAGCAACATCAACGCCACCGCCAGCCACCCTACAGGCGCCTTTCTCGACTCCATCACGACCTCCAATGTGTGGTGAGGACACGCATCCGCGTGGCCTCTGCCTCTTTCCTGTGAGATCTCGAACTGTGTCTTCTGCCGCCTTCAGGATCGGGACCAACGGCGGCTCACTTTGTACATAATCGAGAGTTCTTTCATCCGCTTTCCGGTCACATGTTCCACCTCTCCATCTCAGCGCCCCGGATCACCTAATGTCGGAAACCACCCCCTTCGTGACTCAACCGGTGCACCATTCCGCCGGTTCCCGGAAAATGAGAGGCGAATGTTTCGTCTGGCCGGGGGAGCGTCCATCCCGTATCATGGAAACTGCCGTTGCGGCGTGGCGTCGCACGGCCCGGATGCTCTGATGGCTTCTCTTTCATTCCATGGCGCGGCACAGACGGTTACCGGCTCCAAGTATCTGGTCCATGTCGGAGACGATATGCTGCTGGTTGACTGTGGCCTCTTCCAGGGGCTCAAGGAACTGCGCCTGCGCAACTGGGATTCGTTGCCGTTCGACCCCGCCAGGGTGCGCTGGATTGTTCTGACCCACTGCCACCTCGACCACATCGGCTACCTCCCGCGTCTCTTCCATCACGGATTCCGAGGGGAGATTCTCTGTTCGGCCCCGACGGCGCCGATGGCCGAAATCCTGCTTTTGGACGCCGCCCACTTGCAGGAAGAAGACGCGAACTACCTGAACAAGAAGGGACTGACCCGCCACAAGCCCGCGTTGCCGCTCTTCACGACGGAGGATGCGCGGGCGGTTGTGCGCCTGATCAGGCCGGTCGAACCGGCGCAACCCGTGACTCTCACGTCCCGTCTGCAATTCACTTTGAGGCCGGTCGGCCACGTGCTGGGAGCGTGTTCCGTGCTGCTGGACATCCGCGACGGGGGGACAACCCGGCGCGTCTACTTCGGTGGCGACATCGGACGATACAACATGCCGCTGGTTCCCGATCCGCAACCGCCGCTGAATGCAGACTACCTGATTTTGGAATCTACCTATGGCGACCGTCGCCATGAGCCCGCTGATCCCTACG
This sequence comes from Candidatus Zixiibacteriota bacterium, assembly GCA_036170655.1. Lineage (GTDB taxonomy): Bacteria > Zixibacteria > MSB-5A5 > WJJR01 > WJJR01 > JACRMA01. Next base: position 5,101 of record JAVHPP010000176.1, read on the forward strand.
AGGTTATCGCTGAACTCGTCGGTCGGATCGTCCAGACCAAGGGCGTCCTCCTCATCCCGGCCTTTGCGATCGGACGGACACAGCAGGTTGTCTTGATTCTCCGCGATCTGGAGCAACAGGGCCGTATTCCCCGCATTCCGATCCACGTCGACAGCCCGATGGCGGTCAATGCGACCGACATCTACTGCCGGTTTGCCCAGTGGCACCGTCTCGATCTCTCACGGCTCGGCGGACTCGAAAACGCATTGCATGCGAAGAACATTACCTACCATCGGAGCCGGGAGGAATCGCAGGAGATCAACAAGCTGGATGGTCCGCGTGTGATCATCTCCGCGAGCGGCATGCTGACCGGCGGCCGCATCCTGCACCATCTTTTCCAGCGTATGGGCGACGCCGACAATATCATCGCGCTCGTGGGCTTCCAGGCGGCCGGGACACGCGGGCGCGATCTGATCGACGGCAAAAGGCTGCTGAAATTCCACGGCGAGATGCACACCGTACGCGCCAGTGTGGCCGATGTCGGCGGTCTCTCCGGGCATGCCGACTACACAGAGCTGATGCGATGGCTGAAGGGTTTTGACAAATCACCCAAGACCACCTTTGTCACTCATGGCGAGCCGCATCCCGCTGCAGCGATGGCGGCCCGTGTCCGGGACGAACGCGCATTCAACGCCGTCGTCCCGAACTTGGGAGATATGTTTGAACTGTGACCGGCTTTACTGAGGATGTGTTGAAACACTCCAACAGACAACGCCGGGGACAAGGTAACAATGAGATTGCTTCGCTTCGCTTGCAATGACCGCCTTCTCTTTCTCTTGGTTCTGTCGCAGTCACTGCGTACGAAGCAGTCTCCGTCACGCCGCGCAAAGCATCTTTGTCACTGCGAGCGAAGCGAAGCAGCCTCCTGGCAATGTACTGCTGAATGCGACAGGGCAAAGGTTCTTCAACAGGCGCATGAACAGGAGCGAGATTAACCAATGTCAAAAGAACACACCCCTCCCGAAGACCGTTGGTGGGAACACTCCCCGTCGTATGTGAAAGCGTACGAAGATGTCGACT
>JAVHPP010000177.1:0-25427 GCA_036170655.1 Candidatus Zixiibacteriota bacterium
CAGGGTTCAGAAAAAAAATACCACCCTATGACAGTTGCACGACGGCCAGGGCGTCCAAGCCGCGGCACAATCGGCTTATCGCCCACGCCCCATGGCGTTTTCGAGCGCCGCGATCGCTAAATGGTAGTCGTATAGCGCGTTGACTTTGTCGGTCTGGGCCTGCGTCAGTGAAACCTGCGCATCCAGCAACTCCAGGATGGTTCCAGCGCCCAGATTGTACTTCTCCTGGGCAAGATTGAAATCCTCTTGAGCGGATTTTTCAGTTTCATCTGCCAGCGCCATCTTGTCGTGGGCCAGCGTCCACCCCAAAAACGCCTGCCTTACCGCCAGAGCAACATTGTTCTCCTCCTGAGTCAGCGCCTCGCCGCTGGTCTTTGCCGACACTTTGGCGCGGGAGTAGTTGCTTTTCTTCAGGAAGCCGTCAAAGATGGTGTAACTGAGACTGACTCCCATTCCCCAGCGGCCGTTGTCGCTCTTGAACAGATCGCCGCGCTCGGGGGCTGAATAGCTCCGCCCACCGTTCCACGAGAGATCCGGAAAGTAGGCGGCGCGGGCAATTCCGAGGCTGCTTCTCTTGGCCTCCCAGTCGGCGCGGGCGGCCAGCATTTGAGGCGATTTCTCCGTGGCTTCTTTCAAGGCCTGATCGAAGTCGATCCCGAGCTCGGGTGCAGCGGTCACGTCAGCAAGATCCACTGGGGTAGACACGTCCCGGTTGAGGATATTGTTCAATCCCGCCGCAGCCACATCATACTCGTTCTGGCGGGTAATCAGCGCGACTTTCTCGGTCCCGCGCCGGACCTTTGCCTTCAGCAGATCCGACTGCGACTTCGATCCCAAGTCATACATCGACTGAATGGTCTCGAGATCCTTTTCAGATCGGCTGACCGCTCCCTTCTCCACCTCAAGCAGCCCCTTCGCCCTGAGTACGGCATAGTAGCTCTGTTTCACCTGGAGAATCAGGGATAACTCAACCGAGCGGAATTGCTGCTGGTAGCCGATAAGAGAATGCTGCGCTTGGCGAATCGTATAGTAGTTGGCAAGGCCATCAAAGAGCGTCTGCCGGAAGCCCAGACTGGCGCTCCAACTGCTGGCAGTGCCTCCTCCAAGAACGGTGTCGATCTTGTAGGTGTAGGGGTTGGAAATCGCTCTCACGCTGATCGGAGACTTAGACCAACTGTAGCCCATGCTCCCAGACAATGATGGCAGCACCCCGCCCCACGCTGTCCAGACGCCCTGCTCGGCCGACGTGAGCCCGACTTTCAGCCCGGACGTGAGGACTGACGCGTTCTGCCGCAGCGCGATATCGATGCACTGGTCCAGCGTCAGGATTTGTGCGCTTCCCGGTGCGGCGAGTGCACTGCAAGCGAATGCAGCCACGAAAAGAGCAAGCCAGAATCTTCCACGTTTCATGAAACTCTCCTTTGACGTCAGGCAGACATTGTTACGAGTTTGCATCAGGCCCCGAACTGCATGCCAATGGCCGCCAACCCGCCCTGAATGACCACCCAGATCAACCACGCGACAAACACCGAAACGAAGGCTTTCCGGGCGCCCACATTGGCCAGAACAGAAACGGCCAGTGACGACAACCAGACCTGCCACAACGCGAACAGTTCAAACGACGACACCAGTTTCTTCACGAAAGGCCCGGCCTCCGAAGACAGCAGCGCCCCCAATCCCAGAGAAACATCCATCGACTGCTTGGCCATCACCATCGGCACGGTCACAAGACTCGTGGGAATCACGAGCATCATCGTCCAAGCGTACGCATTCAGCATTTTCAAATACCCGCTGTTTCCCCCAAGGATAATGTTGCCCAAGAACAGCAGAATCCCTGCGACGATTGCGAGAACGAAAATCTGGATGCCGGGGACGAATAGCAGGTACAGCGGGTTTTCGAATTGCGACTGCATATTCTCGATCATCTCGGCCCGCTTCTCTTCGGTGACCTGCGGATTGGACTTCAATTGTTCCCCAACCTTCTGGATCTGGCTTTGCTGGACGATGCCCTTGATTGGCATGTAAGCGCCAATGCTGATCGCCGAGACCAGGAGCCAGAGGATGATCCATTCATGGTTGGGGACAATGCTTGCGAAAGTTTTGCGCGGGTCGAAGAACAGATTCCACAACTTGCCACCGAAACCAAGACGCGGCGGTTCGCCGGCCGTGGGCCCGGGTGTCATAATGGGTTCACCATTTGTCATCGTCATTTCCACCTCCCGACCAGTGTATCCCCGCACCCGTGGATTGGCACACACGATTTCAACAGACGGCATCCACCAGCCAAATGTTTCAAGTTTCCGGCACCTGGGGATTCCACCGCACCCCAGGATTCTCCGGCAATTACCTTGTTTTGACCGGAAAATTCAATCGATGATTGAGGATTAACACTCCAGCGTATTCTGCGATCCAGTGAAGGAGATTCTGTCAAAAATCCGGACGTGTGAGGCCAGAGATTCGCGGCCATGCAAACAATTTTGGAGTGCGGCGGCATGACACCGCCCGGATGCGGCGACATGTCGCCGCACTCCAAAGTGGGAAGCTACTTCCCGCGTGCCTCCAGGAGCGCCCGGAAGTACTCCTTGATGGTTTCCTCGTACTCCTTGGGGTAGCCCTCTTCCTGGTACCGCGTCAGCAGGCGCGCATACTCCTCGTCAGTCAGCCCCCGTGAGGGGTCGAGCACCGCGGGTGATGCACGCAGCATATCGTCTCCGAATTGGGCTTTCCGTTCGTCTTTGTAATCTTGTTTGTGCAGCGAGTGCTGAAAGTCGAGCATGCGCGTGTAGATCCGCCGTTGACGTTCACGAGTTTCTTCGGTTACCTGTGAGTGCCCCATGTCCTCGATGACACGCTGCATCTCTTCGGCCAGTTTGTCCAGCCGTCCGGGAAGATCGCGGCGGTCCCCCAATTCCGACTGCACGTCGTTCACCCCGCGCTGGATGGCTTCCTGCTCGGCTTTCAGACGCGACAGTTGCTGCCGTTCTTCAACGCTCATTGTCGAGCCGCCGCCTTGCTCATGGCCCGGCATCTGCTGGTTGAGGCGACCCTGCTGCTGCGAGAGTGTCTCCATCTTGCCCATGGGCCCCTGACCACCCGGCTTGTCGCAACTGCCCGAACCGGGATTGTTACACTGGCCCGAGTTCTTCTCCATTCCGTCGACCAGTTGCTGTGCGGCCTGATTCAGATCGAACAGCGATTCACGCTGATTGTCCCGTGCCACAGGCCCCTGCCGTTCTGACAGCGCCTCTGCGGATTTCTGCATCCGTCCGGCTGACCCAGACAGGTTCTGGCCGAGTTTGTTGGATACACACGTCGATTTCTTCCCCAGTTCATCCAGTTGGGTGGCCAGCCGTTCAGTCGCGGCGCGCAACGCTTCCTGCTCCGCTGCCATGTCCCTCAAAGAGAGCGAAGTGGGTTCGAGCGGCGCGGCACGTTCCATCAGACCTTCCTGCTGGTCAGACAGATAGAATACCTTGTCGAGCGCCTCGCGCAGCTTCTTGGCGATCTCGGCCTGCATGCTGGAGGACATCTCTTTCTGGAATGACTTCATCTGGTCCAGCAGAGATTTCAACGAGCCGGAACATTGGCCGCCGGATTTCTTTGTGCCTTCCTTGTTCTGTTGTGACATGTTCTGCGACATTTCCTTCATCTGGCCCGGTGCCGGCGATTTCTGCGCGGCCTGGGTAAACTCTTGGACTTTCTCGCGAGGAGCGACCTTGTTGGCCACCAGGAGCGACTCGGCCGCCGCCAGATCCTGCGCCAGTTTCTCAAAGTTCGACTTGAGCCGCTCCTCTGACGGCGCCATGTCTGAGAGTTTCTCCTTGGGGCTCTGGCTCGCTTCCTTGTTGAGCGCCTCCTGCTGCGCGAGCATCTCCTCGAGCCGCTTGACAAAGGCATCCACTTTCTGTTCGGCCTGCAAGCGTTTCAAGTAGTCAACGGTCCGTTCGAGGCGTTTGAGCAGTTCCTCTTGCGACAGATCCATCTGCGCCAGCGCCTTCTGGACCTCCTTGGGGTCAAGTTGCTTCATGGCCTCCTGCATTTTGCGCATCGCCTCGCGCATCTCATCAGTGGCCACTTCATTGAATAGCTTCTGGGCCTCGACCATCTTCTGGATCAATTCCGCTGATTGGAGCTTCTGTTCGGTGGCACGCTCCACCTGCTCCTGCATCTGTTCGGCGATCTGATCCAGTTCCTTGTTCAATTGCTGCCCTTTGGCGGCCAGCTCTTCGAGACCTTTCTGTTTCTTCCAGTCGACTTGCTGCTGGGAAGCCAGATCGCGGCGCATATCGTCGAGCTTTTCATTTAACTCCCGCTCTCCCTCAAGAATCTTGTCGAGCGTGGTGATGTCGGCATCGCGGTCCTGCTCATACCCAGCGATCATCTCATCGAGCGACGGGAGACGAACCGAGTAGGTCTTGCTCTGCGCCGACTTCGGCCCCGTGACACGGTCGTTGTCTGTGATCTCCACGTAGTAATGCACGAGATCTTCAGGCAGCAATCCCCAGTCTTTCAAATCCCAGAAATACCCGAGCTCCAGACGATCGCCATTCTGGCTGGCGCCGGGGATCACGAAGTCGCGGGTCGCACGTTCCCGCCCCTCGGACAGCCAGCGCGTGTGCAAAACCATCTTCGAAAAACCGTAATCGTCGTGCGCGATCATCTTCAGATCGATAGCCATGGCGTCGCTCAAATCGGCATTGTGCCCCGGCATCACGATCTCCACCGAAGGCTGCCGGTCGGCAATCGCTGTGATCGGATATTCGATCGGGTGCGGGTTGGTGCGCCCACTGGCATCAACCAGCGTGAAATGGTAGGTCCGGTTCTTGTCGATGACCAATTCCGTGGAGGCGGAATGTGAACGGACTTCGAGCGGCTTTGGATCCCCTTCGGAAAATGTCATGGTTGCGGCGGCGAGCGGCCGGTTGCTCTCGAGCTGCAACTTCACGGACGTTCCCACAGGAGCGGTGATCGTGCCTTCGTTGTCGTCGATCACACTCGGCGCGATGCCGGTATACGGCGGCGGGAATATCTCGAGACGCAGACCGGTCACCAGAGGACGATCAACGGCGGTCACCGTGTAGGTTGGCGATGTCCGTTTGCCCGCGGACACGAAGTACTCGAAGTCATGCTTGATCTGCGCAAACGCATGACGAAATTCGCGCTGCTCATTGCGGCCGGGCTGGCTTTGGTCACGGGCCGTCGCCAAGGGGGCCACCGGCCCGGTCAGCCGCCAATCTCCTCCCGCTGTCCGCTGATGGATGGTGACGTCCGACGGGAGCTCAGTCCCGATAACATGAATGGTAATCTTGAAATCATCGAACTTGACGGCTTCGGCCGATCCCGGCTCGACCTGGAGATCATAGGGAACGGGCGGCGAATAGTCGGTCAGGGGATTAGAGTACGCCTGCCATGAGCGCGAGGTCAGACCCGGAAAGAGCAACGTCATCAACAGCACGGCTCCGAGGCCGACCCCGGCCCACCGTGCCGACCGCTTGACCCGCGACCGGTCCAGCGCCGCACCAAAGTCGATCCCACGGCTCATCTCCATCGCCTGACGAATCGTCAGATCGATCAACTCCAGCGAATACCCCTCGGGATTGGCACGGGCACGGTCCGCCAGTTGCAATGCCGCGATCAGTCGGTTGCGCAGTTCCGGATGGCGATGCTCCACCACCAGCGCAAATTGTGTGTATGGCGGCGCCTTGACCGTGGATTTCACCACCGCCCACACAAGTGTCGCCACCGTCACCGCCGCCAGAAAGCTCACCACCACCACCCGCACGCCCACGGAAGGGACAGCCGCCAGTAGAACCAGCGACAGGATAACAAACGCGGAAGCGAACAGGGCCACCAGAGCGCCCAAATGCGAGGCCCACTCAAAGGCCGTCCAGCGCCGTTTCATGTTTCTCAAGTGATCGATCAGTTGGCTATATCCGGGCATCGGCGACATCGCTGCAGACTCCTTTGGAATGTGACAGACAAAACAAGGGGGATAAAGGCCCCTTCTACATAAGTGTTCTACGCATGAAAGTCCGTCTCGACGACATGATAAATCCGCCGTTCGACGTCCCCCTCAAGGGACAACCGCTTCCGTATCAATGAGTGAGAGCATACACGGTAATGTTTGTGCCCATACGCAACGCTTCCAGCCGCTTTTCCGGAGGATCCTTGTGGACCTGGGGATCTTCCCAGCCATCGCCAATGTCCGATTCTACAAGGTAGTAAACCATCACCCGATCATGGTCCAAAATGGCGTACCCGCGCGGCGGTTTACCGTCGTGGCGGTGGATTTTCGGTGGCCCGTCGGGAAACTCATAAGGCCCGTGGTAGATCGGGTGCGAGAACGGCAATTCCACCAGCTCTCGGTCGGGGAAAATTCGTTTCAACTCGCGGCGCACGAACTGGTCCATCCCGTAGGAATCATTGATGAACCAGAACCCCCCCCCTGTCAGGTAATGGCGCATCTTGTCAAGTTCGGCATCTGCGAATCGGATGTTCCCATGCCCAGTGGTAAAGATGAAAGGGTGATAGAAGAGCTGGTCATCGCTGGGCTTGACCCGCACTTCCTCTTCACTGATCGGTATATCCGTATTCTGTTTGATAAAGGTCAGCAGATTGGGAATGGCCGATGATCCCCAGTACCAGTCGCCGCCTCCCGGATACTGGAGTCGCGCGACCGTGAATAGCGACGGATCGGATGGCGCCTGCGCTTTCTGCGGCAGACGCGCCCTGACCTGACCAGCCGCCAAGCCGGACAAACAGGCAGCGGCGAAGACGGCATGGACAATGATCCCCAGAACGGAAATCGAACCTTTGATCTTATCGCTCACGGCCATCGGGTGTTCTACCCTCTAACGGGGTGCCGGGTTGTCGTAGATCCTATCTTTTCCATCAAAACCGGGAGAGAAGACGGAGATCACCACGCAGGGTGCCGCCCCGAGGTTGTTGAAGGTGTGCGAGGTGCCCCTTGGGATATGGATGAGTTGTCCGGCGGCCACCTTATATTTGACCCCTTCAATAATCATCCGCCCGGCACCCCGAATCACCCAGATGTTTTCATCATGCGAGAGATGTTTGTGCGATTCAACAGCACCCCGCACCTGTGTCAATTGGACGCTGGAGAGGGAATCGCGGGCGATCTGATCGGAGCGCACCTGCTGCTCCGATGGCAGCGGGTACTCGCTCAGCAATGAATCGATGTTATAAACCCCAGGCCCCTGCACCGGAGTCGCCGCCTGCGATGGACGGGAAACGCCCGCCGCAAGAGCCAAGACAAGGGACAGACTGACGAGGAATCTCCTGTGGATTCTCATTGTATCTCCCATACTGTGACCAAACAACTCTGAACAAGACAAAGGCGCCTGGAGGCGCCTTGAACACTCTATTTTACTCTTTTCGGACAAAAGGAATCACGCCTTGAACCGCTTGGGCTTGCGCGTCTCCCATTCGATATATATCGGCGCAGCGACAAACCACGAGGAGTACGTCCCAATCACGACGCCAAAGATCAAGGCCATCGAGAAGTCACGCAACACCGGCCCGCCGACGACAAAAAGAGCAATGAGAACCGCCAGCGTCGTCCCCGATGTCAGGATAGTCCGCGAGAGCACTTCATTGATCGACGTGTTGATTGCCGGAACGAAATCGCCCCGCTTGTGGAATTTCTTCAGATTTTCACGGATCCGGTCATACACGATGACCGTGTCGGTCAGTGAATAGCCGGCAAGCGTCAGGAGCGCGGTGATCAGCAAAATCGTGACTTCGACGTTCATCAAGTACATAATCCCAAGAACCGCGAGGATATCGTGGAACGTTGCAATCGTAGCCGCCACACCGAAACGGAAATCAAAGCGGACAGTGATGTAGGCCAGAATCCCCAGCATTGACACAAGTATCGCCCACCGCGCCTGACCCTGGAGCGTTTTCCCCACGGCCGGACCAACTTCATGGATCGAGTCCATGTGGAACGCGTTGCCGGGAAAATTCTTTTTGATCACTTCCAACACCACTTGGGAGGTGCGTGTACCGGCCACGGGGTCGGACTTGATGCGAATCACATAAGTGTTCGGTTGGACACGTCCGTGCAATTGCTGAATCTCGGCTTCGCCAAACCCGCCCCCGGCAAGAGCGCTCCGCAGCTCGCCGACGTCAGCCGCGCTCTCGAAATACCCTTCGATCATCGTCCCGCCAATGAACTGGATGCCAAGATTTCCGTTTCCCAAGCTCAGCATGACAAGAGCAAAAAGACCCACAAGGACCAGCGCGCCCGAGAACATGAAAGCGATCTTCCGCTTGCCGGCAAAGTCGATCTTGGTATTACCAATGATGCGAATCTGCATCCAAAAACTCCTGCGTCAGTCGTTATCGAGTGGTTGTCCGCTGCATCCAGCCTCAGATGGACAGTGTCTTGTACTGCTTGCGGATGTCGAACACGACCCGCGTGCCAACGACCGCAGTGAAGAGACTGATCGCCACGCCCCAGAACAGAGTCACAGCGAACCCCTTGACCGGTCCGGTCCCAAACATGAACAACGCCAGCGCAGTGATCAGCGTGGTCACATGCGAGTCGATGATCGCCACCAGTGCCCGCGAATACCCCGCGTCAATTGCGCTGCGGATCGACTTTCCGGTGCGCATCTCTTCCCGGATACGCTCGAAGATCAGAACATTCGAGTCGACCGACATGCCAACCGTGAGGACAACCCCGGCGATACCCGGCATCGTGAGCGTCGCATGCAGGATGGCCAGGATCGCCATCAAAAAGAGGATGTTGAGCGTCACCGCAAAGTCGGCGATCAGACCCGAAAGCTGGTAGTAGATACCCATGATGAGAATGACCAGGATTCCACCCAGCATCGACGCGGCAAATCCCTTCTGGATCGAGTCATTCCCCAGCGAAGGACCAATGACGTTGTTCTCGATGATCTTCACCGGAGCCGGAAGGGCGCCAGCACGGAGGACGATGGCCATATCGTTGGCCTCTTCGTACGTACTCCCGCTTCCCATGGTAATCTGACCTCGATCATTGATGCGGGACTGAATCTCCGGCGCCGATTCCACACGTCCATCCAGAACAATCGCCAGCGGTTTTCCGATATTGGCGCCGGTTAGACGGGCAAACTGACGCCCCCCTTCGCGGGTCAGTTGGAAGTTGACAATGGGTTTGCGGAACTGATCGAACGACGGCTTGGCATCTGTCAGGTATTTCCCGGACATTTCAGTCTGACGCTTCAACACATACAGTTGCTCTTCTTCGACGCCGCCATTGAATTGCGCCTTGGTCCCCCACGCGAATTCCAGATCCGGGGGAATCAGTTTCTTCACCTCAGGGCGGGCAAGGATATTCCTCACAAGGGGAGACTCATCCCTCCGCACCGACCAGCCACTTCCCCGGCGTGCAGGGTCGAGAAGCGACGAAAGCGGTTGCTGCGTAGACGCTTGTGGTGGAAGAACCGACTCTCCCGTGTCTCCTGTCTTCTTGGCAGCGGAGTCTTTGGCGAATAGATCTTTGAAGACATCCTCTTTCTTGTCCTTCGAAAACTTGGATGTGTCAGTGGCTGCTGACGTCGTATCGCTACCACTCATTGCTTCCAGTGCCTTGTCGATCCGGTCAACCAGGAGTTGGGCTTGCTCCGGAGGTTCGGTTAGCTTGAATTCGAGCTGCGCTGTCCGTCCGATAAGTTCCTGCGCACGTTCGACATCCGTGATTCCGGGCAGTTCGATCACAATGCGGTCAGTGCCCTGCTTCTGGATCACAGGTTCTGTAACTCCAAAGGCATCAACACGATTGCGCAAGATCTCTTTGGCCCGGTCGATGGCATCCTTCTGTTCATCGGGGTTGAGATTGGAACGGTCAACTTCGAGAACGACGTGCATCCCACCTCTGAGATCCAGTCCCAGTTTGATCGCCTTTTTCTGGAGATCGATCCACCCCTTGGGATCCATCTGGGCCATCTGGTCCCGCTCGGCTGGGCTCATCTGCCACAGCTTGATCGATGGATACAGATACCAGAAAGACCCCAGAATGAAGAAGACGATCAGACCGATTTTCCAAGCGACACCACGTGGCATTGTGCAAGTCCCCTTTGCATACGTTGTCGGTCAGGATGGACTGCTGTCCATGCGGACCGGGAAAACAGACTGCCAATATATCAATCGATTCTGATAAGTCAACCCTTTAGAGCCACCCTGCAGGCGCTCCAGAAACCTGCCCGGCGGGGCGGGGGGCGCCCTTGACTGCCACCTGATTTGGCGGTAACCTACGCATGGGGCGGTGTAGCTCAGCTGGTTAGAGCAGCGGAATCATAATCCGCGTGTCCGGGGTTCGAATCCCTGCACCGCTACCATCCCCGCCCGAGATCGATCCTGCCGTCGATGAAGTGCCTGTGCCAGGTGCCTGCCCCCCGGGGCCTGTCAAAAAAACCTTGTGAATCGAGACGAGTGACCGATTGCACGGGTGCCACGGACACGGTTTTTTTCAACACACCCCGGGGTACAGGGCCCCCAGCCGGTGCGGCTCACCTCCCACGTACCCCCCAAGGGCTGGCCTCTGGCGCCAAGTGCCCCACTGAAAAATGATTGCAACGAAATCATGCGACTTGTATCTATGCCCTCGTACGGTCGGTGGCGCTCTTGAGAGGCTCGCTACAAGAACAACTCTGCGTTTTTTCAACCGAACTGCAGTGCTGACCATGCCTCGATCACAGAGGAGGGACAAATGCATTGTCGTGCTGAAGGAGTGTTAGTTCTGGCGGCGGCAGCAGTATTGGTGGCCGTACCATTCAGAGCGAACGCGTCCGGTGAGAAGTCGCATGTTGAATCCATCCGACCGATGAGTGAGTCCCAGAACGACACATTGACCGCAATCCAAGGAGCAGTTTCTTCTGACAGCTCTGTTCAGACGCAGTACGAGTCCGAGCTGCCGGGGACAGGTCATCGGATCGGGCGTCACGAGATCGAGCAACTTCCGGTACGTGGTGCCGAGGAAGTGACTGCGCTTCAGGCGGGAGTCGTGTTGGATCGGCGCACGAATGATCTCTATCTTCGCGGCGGCGGATCGTCCGAACTGATCTATTACGTTGATGGAGTCCCGGTGCAGAATGCTTTCACGGGGCGTTCATCAGCCAGACTGAGCAATGCGGCAATCGATGAGATTTCTGTCACCACCGGAAGCTTGGGAGTCGATTACGGCTGGGGGATGTCAGGGGTAACAAATGTCAGAACCATCGACGGCGGTCAGCGTCTGCATGGAGCTGCTGAAACGATCACCGACAACTTCCACGGTGAGCGGTACGATTACAATCTCTACGGCCTCTCCTTGAACGGCCCACTGCTCCCCAATTCCGACCAAGTGACGTTTTCATTTGCCGGTGAGCATGGTTGGATGGGCGACCGCCAGCCCCACTCTACGGCGGCTGGGATTCTGCCACATAACAGTTCCGGAACGTGGACCTGGAATGGGAAACTTCGCTGGAAACCGACCGAGACACTGGTGGCGCGGCTGGGAGCGTTCGGATCACGCGACAACTGGAAGATCTACCTGCCCGAGTATCACTTCGATATCGCCCACGCGCCGCGGTCAGTGGATCGCAACAGTGGATTTTGGGGTGAGATTTCCCACAATCTGAGCCCGCGGACATTCTACACCCTTCGAGGGTATTGGACGAGCAAGGACAGTCGGCTGGGCGACGGGGTTTACTTCGACGACCTTTGGGGGTATGGCAGGCCAAATGGGAATCCGCGCTATGACGCCACCACGCTCTTCTGGGCTTGGGATGATATGCAGCTTGATCCGGACAGTCTCGCCATCGATGTACAATACCAATTGCGCACGCCGGTGCAGGATACCGTCATCACCGTGACACTCCCAAACGGGACCACCGTCCAAAAGGGCTTTGTCGCCGGCGGAGATGAGGGACGTGTCTGGAATGATTATGTTCGCAGGCAAGGATCATATGTCGGCGGGCAGGCCGATTGGGTGAGTCGATTCGGGGAAAATCATTACTTCAAGATCGGGGGCGAATTCCAGAGGCATACTCTACGGTACTACCATCACCTGTTTCCCACAGAAATCTACCAAGGAAAACCCACGGGGTTTCGGGATGTGGATTACTACGGATTTGACGAATTGGGTTCAGAGCAGGTCGATAGTGGTCTGAACGCGGCCAAGCATCCGATCAGTTTGGCGGGGTACGTACAGGATAGACTCGTTTTGTCGGATCTGGTCATCAGCGCCGGGATACGGCTGGACTACTTGGACTACGCGACTCGGCGGCTTCGCAATCCGAGTACTCCGCTTGACCCGGATGGCAACCTCGATCGCATTGAGACCGACACGACATTGACACCGCACGAGCGTGACAGTCTAACATTAGAGGCGGGCAGACTGACCGAGTCCGATCTGGCGAAGTCAAAGACCTTGGTCCGTGTCTCACCACGCTTGGGAGCTTCATTTAAGATGCCTGCGGGTCCCCTTATCCACTTCTCCTTTGGCCGGTATTTCCAGCGACCGGATTTCGGCACGTTGTATTCAAACTTCGGTTACTTGGAATACAAGATCAAGACCGGCGGGTACTCTGCCATCGTGGGGAATGGCGGCTTGAAGCCACCCGGCATGACAAGCTTGGAGCTTGGGGTCGAGCAGCGCATCACCGATTTCCTGACCTCTGATATCACGGGATTCTACAAAGATATCTCCGATCTCATCGGAATAATCACACAACCAGCCTCGCCAAACAGCTACGCGACCTACGCTAATGTAGGGGACGTCACATCGAAGGGACTGGAATTCCAGATTGAAATGAAGCGCACGTGCGGTCTTGCCGGTGAACTGAAGTACACGATCCAGAGCGCCGATGCCGGGTCATTGCCTTTCAATTCGCAATCCAACATCGCATGGACAGTCGCTTCACCAGGCCATTCAACCGGTCCGATCGGGTATGATCGACGGCACACGTTCATCGCGATCATTGATGCGCGTCTGGCTGACAAAGGGGGACCAAAGATCGGGAGCTTCTATCCGCTTGAGCAATTCGGCGTGAATCTTGTATTCAACGCGGCCAGCGGATTCCCCTACACCCCCACAAGGGTTTACCCAAGTGTATTCTTGGCCTCGCTTTCGGCAACACCAGCCGGACCATACAACTCGTCCCGCGTTCCAGCGACGTACCGTCTGGACCTGAAGGCGGACAAGGCGTTTTCTGTTGGCGGCACGACACTCGACTTCTATCTGTGGGCCCTCAATGTGTTCAATCGCGCGAATGTCCTGGACGTTTACTCGGGAACGGGAAAGCCTGATGACACCGGCTGGTTGAATACGCCGGAGGGCCAGAGTTATGTGAGCAATACGCAAACTGTGACGGACAGTTCACGAATGACCGGCGAGCAGAAGTACCGGTTCCGTGAGAATGACCCGACCTTCTATGACACCCCGCGACAGATTCGGCTGGGGATGACCGTGTCGTTTTGAAGGAATCGGGTGGGCCGGTATCTCAAGGGAAGACAAGGGGCTTAAAGCCCCTTGCCAGATGGCAGTGATATTGTTACGAGATGGATACGCCACTCTTGCGCTTGTTCGACGGCTTCGATCACACGTCGCCACAGTTGTGCGACGCTGTTAAAACTCTCCAACGTGTATTGCGCCAGGAGAAATTCCGTCTTCGGCCGGATGGGTTGTTCGGACACGACACCGAAGATGCGGTCAAGCGATTCCAGCGCGCACATGGCCTGGATGACGATGGCGTGGTCGGCCCGCTGACATGGGCCACCATGTTTGAGGACCAGCCACCACCCTCCGATGACGACTTCCCTTCAAGCACTGGCGTAACCAGTGCGTACTCACCGGACAATCCGGAATTGCTGCGACAACTTGCGGAAGCCGGTCAGTACAAAGTGATTGTCGTAGAGACCTCTCGCACGCATGACATACCAGTATCGGTCATCGCCGGGATCGGGTCACGTGAATCCCAATGGGGGTTGGCGCTGAAACTGTCCGCTGATGCGACAACCCTCGCGGCAGGCACGGGCGATTTCGCCAAACGGAGTTATCCGACCCGTTACCGCACCGGTCCTCTGCCACCGGATGGCGGCGGGTACGGACGGGGGCTGATGCAGATCGACTTTGACTATCACGAATTCGCGCGGACGGGAAACTGGGCTGATCCGCAATCAAACATCGACTATGGCTGCCGGGTTCTGGCAGATTTTCGGGAGTTCATGCGACGGCGGGCGGGACTCCAGGATGCGGCGCTGGTACGCGCCATGCTGGCATCATACAATGTCGGCCCAGGGAATGTGCTGCGCGGGCTGCGTGACGGACGCGATGTGAACTTCTTTACCGCCGGTCGGAACTACTCAGACGATGTACTCCACCGTGCGGGTTTCTTCCAGGCGCACGGCTGGGCATGACCGGTGGTGTATCAGGCTTGTGCCAAGACAACTCTCAAACGAGAGCTTGGCGCGCCGCGCCGCCCTTGCAGTGCGGGCACAGGCTCATTCCTTCCAGCACACGTCCTAACTTCCGCCCTTGCTGTGTTAGCTTGTACCTGGTCGCGGGCGGGTACTCGTCAAGTATTGCACGGTTCGCGAGACCGGCAGTCCGGAGATCTTTGAGCGTCATCGTCAGCGCGCGTGCCGTGATGCCGGTCAAGGATGACTTCAGATCGGAAAAGCGCCGATTGCCTGCCTGAATGGTGATGAGGACCGGCATCGACCACTTTCTCAGCCCGGTTTCTTCGATCCCCATCGCATCCAACAGCTTGACCAAGTGCGCGCAGACAGGGGCCAGCACCATCCCTGCAGGAGCGAGAACGTACTCCGGCCGCAACGGGTGGCCATACCCTGGGTTGCGCATCACCCATCCATGACCGATCAACGCCTGCAGCGTGTGGTGCAGCGAGTCCGGGCTGACCCCAAGCCGATGGACCAGAACCACAAACCGACTGCCGTTGCTGCGATGCAGCTCCGCGAGAACCGGCACAGACCATCGGTGGTGAAACAGGGCAGCGGGCTCAAGAAATGATGGCATAACCCCAAAATGGTATTGACAAGGAATTATAGCAAGTATAAAATTCGTATCGATGTCATTGGTGATCACCAATTTCAAAGGAGTGTCATATGGCAACATCACTGAAGTACGATGGCGGCCTGACCTGCGCGCTTGCCGTCAAAGACATGAAGGCCGCCATCCAATGGTACCAGGATGTGCTCGGTTTCAAACTGCTGTATCAGATGGACCAGATGGGCTGGTGCGAACTGGCCACGCCGGTCGCCCGAGTCAATGTGGGGTTGGGGCAGGAAGAGAATCCCCAGGTGAAGGGCGGAACCACCCTGACATTCGGCGTGGCCGACATCGATGATGCGCGCAAGCAGCTCGAGGCCAAGAAGGTGCGTTTCGACGGACCGACCCAGACAATCGAAGGTATGGTGAAGCTCGCGACCTTCTACGATCCCGACGGGAACAAATTCATGCTCTATCAGAGTCTGGAGAAGAAATAGTACCCCGAACTGGGGTCTGAATTCCCCGGCGCGCAAAACAGCAGCGGCCTCCCGAAGAAGGCCGCTGCCTGCCCGATACGCCGAAATGTGGCCCAACGGGGCGGATCAACCGCCGCCGCCGTGCTCGTGCTCTTCCATTCCCGGTGATTTGATCAATCCTGCCGCGGCGGAATCGAGCTTGGCCAGGTACCTGGCCGGCTGTTTCTCAAAGGTCTTGACGCAATTCTTGCAGCAGAACTTGATCTGGCGGCCGTTGTAGTTGTACTCGACCGGGGCGCCCATTTCGCCCAGCTTCTCTCCGGAGACGACACACCAGTTGATCGGGTACGCTTGGGCAGCCTGTTGCGCCGGCTGTTCGACGGGCTTCGCCTGGGATGCCGGGGCGGCTTGTTGTTCGGTCTGTTTCCCGCTGCATCCAAAGAGAAGCAGTCCCAGAATCAGGGCAGCCGTTCCGGCGATGATGATCTGTTTCTTCACGATTAGACTCCTTTCGTTCCTTGTACGTTGTGACTGACACATTCGCCTTCGATCACAGAACTATTGGTCGGCGGCGATGGATTTAGTCCGTTTCTTTTTGTCATTGATCTGATATCATCTTACTTCGCTATGCGCCCAAAGCAGGTCGTGCGTCCGGTCCTGTCAGGGTTGGTTTCACTTCCTTCTGCCGCCACAAGAGATAGATCGCGGGATAGACCAGCAACTCCATGATGAAGCTGGTGAACAGGCCACCAACCATTGGTGCGGCAACACGCTTCATCATGTCGGCGCCGGTGCCGGCGCTCCACAAAATCGGCATCAGCCCCATTGACGCCGCCATCACGGTCATCATCTTCGGGCGGATCCGCTTCACGGCGCCATGGACGATCGCTTCGTGGAGGCC
Organism: Candidatus Zixiibacteriota bacterium; assembly: GCA_036170655.1. GTDB lineage: Bacteria > Zixibacteria > MSB-5A5 > WJJR01 > WJJR01 > JACRMA01. Next base: position 16,376 of record JAVHPP010000177.1, read on the forward strand.
CGCGATACTGTTGAGTTTGCCGGCACGCTTGTATTCGTCGTGGCTGAGTTCGAGGAACATCAGCATGAAGACGCCGGTCTCGGCATCGAGACCGGCCAGAGCGATCATGCCGACCCAGACGGCAATCGAGACATTGTAGTTGAGAATGTACAAGAACCAGACCGCACCCACCAGACTGAACGGCACAGCCAGCATGACGATCATCGCTTTGAACGACGACTTCGTGTTGGCGTACAGCAACAGGAACACAAGAAGGAGGGTCAGAGGCACAATCATCTTCAGGCGTTCGCGCACACGCAGCATGTTCTCATATTGGCCGCTCCAGACCAGCGAGTAACCGGTGGGCAGTTTGAGCTGGCTGGCGACGACACGCTTGGCTTCATCGACATAGCCGCCGATGTCGCGGCCGGTGATGTCCACATACACATAGGCCGCCAGCATGGCGTTTTCGTCGCGGATCATCGACGGGCCATTGACCAGTTCAATATCGGCCAGTTCGCTCATGGGTACTTGAACAGGCCGGGCCACACCGGTTTTCGTGCCGTCACCACCCATACCGTCGCTGCGACCGGCCAGGCTCCCGGCGCGGGCGGTGACGAGAACGCGCCGCAACTGGTCGAGATCGGCACGCAGGTCACGGGGGTAGCGCAGGTTGACCGAGTACCGCTCACGGCCCTCGACTGTGGTCGTGATGTTTTCTCCACCGATCGCGCTCATGATAACGCCATGGAGGTCGTCAATGGTCAGGCCATAACGCGCGAGTTGGGCACGCTTCGGGACAAAGTCCACAAAATAACCGCCGCTGGCGCGCTCCGCGAAAACACTGCGGGTGCCGGGTATCTGGCGCATGATGGGTTCAAGTTGTTCGCCAATGTGCTGGATTTCATCCAAGTTTGCGCCGAAGATCTTGATGCCAATTGGAGTGCGAACACCCGTTGTGAGCATGTCAATGCGGCCCTTGATCGGCATCGTCCAGGCATTGACGCTGCCGGGAATTTGCAGGGCGCGGTCCATTTCATTGACGAGTTCTTCCCAAGAAATATATTCGGGCCAGAGCTGGCCAAGCACTTTGCGGAACGGCGCCGGCCAACTGCTGAAGAATCGTTCCTTGTGTCGCCACTGTTCTTTCGGCTTGAGTAAGACAGTGGTTTCCATCATCGAGAACGGCGCGGGGTCGGTCGAGGTCTCCGACCGGCCGGCTTTGCCCCAGACGCTGACAACTTCGGGGAACGTCTTCAGAATGCGGTCTTGGATTTGCATCAGCCGTTGCGCCTCGGTGACGGATAACCCGGGCAAAGTGGTGGGCATATACAGCATCGTGCCTTCATTGAGTGGCGGCATGAACTCGTGGCCAAGTTGCAAGTACACCGGCACGGTCGTCGCAACCATCAGCACCGCCAGCACAATCACCCTCTTGGGATGCCGCAGCACCCACCGGCAGGGCGGTTCGTAGATCGCGAACAGGATGCGGCTGATCGGGTGTCTCTCCTCGGGGTAGTATTTACCAACGGCAAATACATTCACGATCTTGGCCAGCCAGCGCGGGCGGAAGGTGAAGTCGTCCATCCGCGCGAACAGCATCCGCACCGCCGGATCGAGCGTCACGGCCAGCAACGCGCCGAAGGCGATGGCGAGCGTCTTGGTGTAGGCCAGGGGCTTGAACAGCCTGCCTTCCTGATCCAGCAACGTGAAGACCGGCAGGAATGACACCGCAATCACCAGAAGCGAGAAGAACACGCTCGGCCCAACCTCCTGCAGGGCTTCCAGCCGCACGGTATGGAAATCGCCCTTGCGGCCTCCCTCCTTCCAGCGTTCGAGCTTTTTGTACGCGTTCTCGACCTCAACAATCGCCCCGTCCACCAAAACGCCGATCGAAATCGCCACACCGGCCAGACTCATGATGTTGGAGGTGAGGCCCATGTAGAACATCGGGATGAAGACCAGCACGACCGAGATCGGGATGGTGATAATCGGCACAATAGCCGAGGGGATATGCCACAGGAAGAACAGGATCACCAGGCTGACGATGATCATCTCCACAATCAACTCGTGCTTGAGGTTGTCGATCGATTCTTGGATCAACTCCGACCGGTCATAAGTGGGGACGACCTCCACGCCTTCCGGCATCGACGGCTTGAGCTCCTTCAGTTTCTCCTTGACGCGCTGAATGACATTGAGCGCATTCTCGCCGTGACGCATCACGACGGTTCCACCCACGGCATCACCTTCGCCATCGAGGTCGGCGATCCCGCGCCGCATTTGCGGACCCAGCGCGATGGTCGCCACGTCGCGCAAGAGCACGGGTGCGCCCTGCTGGCCGGTCTTGAGAACAACCTCTTCCAGCGCCTCGGTGTTTTGGATATAGCCCCGGGCGCGCACCATGAATTCCTTGCCGCTCCATTCGATGAGCCGGCCGCCGACCTCGTTGTTGGAGTGGCGGATGGCCTCTGTCACTTCCATGATGCCCAAGCCGTAGCTCTGGAGGCGATCGGGGTCGATAGTGACCTGATACTGCTTTTGAAAGCCGCCAATGCCGGCGACTTCTGACACTCCTGGCACACTCTGCAGTGCATATCGCAGATACCAGTCCTGATAAGTGCGCAGATCCGCCAGCGTGTGTTTGCCCGAAGTGTCCTTCAGTGCATACTGAAACACCCAGCCCACACCGGTCGCATCCGGCCCGAGCTCAGGATCGACATTGGCCGGCAGGCTGCCGGTGATTTTCTGGAGGTATTCAACCACGCGGCTGCGTGCCCAATAAATGTCGGTGCCATCCTGGAAGATGACGTAGACATAGCTGAAGCCAAAATCGCTGAAGCCACGGATCGCCTTTACCTTCGGCGCTCCCAACAGCGCCGTGATGATCGGATACGTCACCTGATCTTCCATGATGTCCGGGCTGCGATCCCACTTCGTGTACACAATCACCTGGGTATCCGAAAGGTCCGGGATCGCGTCCAGCCGGATGTTCTTCATCGTGTAGACTGCGTAGGTGACCGCCGCCACGGTCAGCATGATCACGAGCACCCGGTTCGAAGCGGCGAACGCAATCCACTTCTTGATCAACGTGCCTTCTGACGCAGAGGAAGTTTGCATAGTCGGATGAGTTACTGTTGGTGTCCCGTGTGCCCGCTGTCAGCCGGCGCTGTGTTGCCGCCGCTGTTGATCATCGCATCAATTGCGGCCTTCATGCTTGATTCGCTGTCGACGAGGAAGTTGGCGGAAACGACGATCCGGTCGCCTTCCTGCAACCCGTCGAGCAGCTCGTACCAGTCGTCGCTGCGCCCGCCGATTTTGATCGCGACCGGGATCAGGCGGCCGTCGCCCCCGTCCTTGAACGCGTAGGGGCCCTTGCCGCTGAACATCACCGCCGAAGCCGGGATGGCGAGTTTCTCGCCGCGCTGGTAGAACAGCCGCGCATCGCCGTACATCCCGGGCTTGAGCAGCCCTTGCGGATTCGGAATCTCCAGACGCGCACGCATCGATCGGGTCTCGGGATCCAAGGTCGGCGAGACGAAGATAACCTTGCCTGCAAACGTCTGGCCGGGCCAGTATGGCAAGGAGAGTTCCAGTTGTGCCCCGACCTTAACGTAAGGAAGATCGGACTGGTAGATGTCCGCCTCACCCCAGACGACGGAAAGATCGGCGATGATCATCAACGATTCGTCGGGCATGACCTTGTGGCCTGCCAGCACTTGCTTGTCAGTCACGACGCCGCTCGCCGGCGCGTACAGCGTCATATACTTCTGTGTTTTGCCGGCCTTCTCCAACTCATGGATCTGGTCATCGCTGATGTCCCACAACTGTAATCGTCTCTTGGTCGCGGCCAGAAGCGCCTCGCTACCGGGCGTGCCCTTCAGCTTCAGCGCGATCAGGTATTCCTCCTGCGCCGACACCAGTTCCGGGCTGTACAGTGTCAGCAACGGATCGCCTTTCTTCACTTCCTGGCCGGTTACGTTGACGAACAGCTCGCCGACCCAACCCTCGATCTTGACCATGACATGGTGGAGACGCGTCTCATCGGCCAAGATCAGCGCCGAGGTTCGCACGTCACGAGCCAGCATGCGTTTCTCTACCGTTCCGATCCTCAGACCCATGAGCTGGCGCACTTCGGACGTGATCGAAACCGCCGCCAGCCCGGCCACGGTGGGCGCCTCGCCACCCTCGGTGACTTCGAATGGGACCATCTCCATGCCCATTGCATCCTTGCCGGGTTTGTCGCTGACCTCGCTGGGATTCATGGTCGAGCGATACATGGTCTTCTTTTTGAGGGGCTCGGTCCGGCCGGCTTGGGCATCTTTGCCGATGGGTACGAGTTTCATCCCGCAGATCGGACAATCACCCGGCTTGTCGGAAATGACCGTCGGATGCATCGGGCAGTGGTATTTCACCGCTTCGTCCTTGGTCGGGGCCGTGGCCTCGGTCTTTATTGGTACAAGCTTCATTCCGCAAATGGGGCAGTCACCGGGTTTGTCAGATATTACGGTGGGGTGCATTGGGCAGTGGTATTGCTGCGTGCTGTCGGCGCTGCCGTGACCGGCAGGACCGATGCCGCGGCCAACAAGAAATGCCGCCACCACGAGGATCAAAGCGATGATGACCCAGATCCCGCGCCGCCCGCGCCGACCGTGCGCGGTCGGAGTGGATCCGTTCGAAGCAGATTCTTGGAATGATTGTGTTTCCATAAAGTCCTCTTGTTTGCCCGACACGGGTTATGGCGTGCCCGGTTTCAGATCGGTACCCACCGCGCGTTCCAACCGGCCCAGTTGCATGCCGATGTTGCCTTCGGCCATGACGGCCATCACGCGGGTGCTCAGCAGAAAACGCTCACTCTCCAACAGGTCGAGAAAATCGACTTTGCCGGTGCGGTAGCCCGCTTCGCTGGCTTCGAAGCGCGCCTCGGCCTGCGGGACAAGCGCAGTCTGGTACAACTCCAGTGTGCGGCGTGCGGTAAGCAGCTTGAAGTAGGCGTCTTGCACATCGAACGCGGCCTCTCGCTGAGCCGCCTCCAAACCGGCCTGGCTGGACTCGATCATCTTCTCGGACTCGCGCACGCCGGCACTGTATTTGGCCCGCCAGATGGGCAGATCGAAACCGAGGGTGAACATCACCATGTTATCGCCCGTCCGGAAACTGCGGTATTCGAGGCCCAGCCGGTAATCCGGGAAGAACTCCCTTCTCATCAGATTGCGTTCGGCTTGATTGCGCTGAATGTTGGCCCGGGCCTGCTTGATCTCGGGGCGCTCCCTCTCTGCAAGGCTGAACAGCTCTTCCGCCTTGACCTCGAATTCGCGTTGCGGCTCGGTTACGGCGAAACCCAAAGGCGAGTCGGCACGGCGATTGAGAAACAAATTGAGCTTGGCTTTCAATACCACTTCCTCCTGCTCCAGTTCGTACAACCGTTGCTGGAGCATCGAGATCTCCGCCTGCGCCTTCAGCACGTCCTGCTGCATCACTTCGCCGACACCGTACTTTGTCTCAGCAATTTTCTGCATCTGTTCGAGCACATCCTGCTCGGCCCGCGTGATTGCCAGCGCTCGTTGCACGGCATAGAGGTCGAAGTAGCTCTCCTTCACCATCATGATGACCTCGCGCACCATGGCATCGTACTCCCGCTGCATCGCCTCGGCCTCTTTCGTGGCCACTTCGCCACGCAAGCCAAGCTTGCCAAACCACGGAAACTCTTGTGACAGCATGAATCGTTTCTCATTCGTGTTCGGCCAGCTGCCCTGCTTGACCATGTCCATGCTGCCATACTGGAGCATCGGGTTTGGCAACGCCCGTTCCTGGATGGGGCGCTCCTGCATGGCTTCATACCGGGCGTGCATCGAGCGTAACTGCGCATTCGCGCGCAGCGCCGTGTCCACTACATAGTCCAGCGTGAGCGGCAACAGAGAATCTGTTCCCGGACCCTCGCTACTGTCTGCGCCGGAAGCCACCCGTGCGCCACCGGCCAGCATCATCACCAACGCCAGGATCAACACACCACGCATTGGTCCCCTCGCATCGGAATCACCGACTCTCACTCTCTTCAGTGTCCTCACCCTCAGCCCCTGCCGCCGGGGATGGGTACCGCCTGTTTTCGACAGGGATGTTGAGATCCCGGTCGGCCAACGCCAAGATCGTTTTGCCTTTGTTTTGTCGGAGTCTGCGTTCATCTGTTCTCTCGATCAGCGGAACTGCCTGGGGCGGTTCCCGCCGATTTCTCTCGCGTCGTGTCTCTAAGCAACCATTGTGCCGCGATCCGAGGGTGACCGTTATGATATTCCGATACAACAGGTTGAATCAGTCACACGGATCGTGTCCTCATAATCAGAAAATGCTTCAAATAAATCATATGTAGTTTGTATTGACGATTGCAGAACATGCAGCGTTGTTTGGCGCCATTTAATCTATTGTGATGACACATCTTATGAAATATCGCCTCATTTACATCATGATGGTTCATTTGGGCCGCTTGGCTTACGCCAAGCTACGCCGCCAGCAAGCCGATCTTTGTCTGTGGCAAGTCAACAGACAGGCCTTGCTTGATCGTTGCAAGGATTCTCTATCGTGGCTTCAAAGTGTTCTGAAGCGGCGATGCTCCGAGCTCGCCCACAAAACAAAGGTGCGGCCGGACGAATTCACATTTGCCCGGCCGCTCCTGCGCTGGTTTGCATTCCGCCAAGCTATCGGCGAATCGTCATCTCTTTGAGCAGTTCCGTTGCTCCCATCACCTTGTCGAGCGTGAACAGGATGTAGCGCGAGTCAACATTGATCGTCCGCGCGACTTTGTCGTCATACTGATAGTCGGCGGCGATTCCCTCGAAGTTCCCATCGAAGCATAGGCCGATCAGTTCCCCGCGTCCGTTAACCACCGGGCTGCCCGAACTGCCGCCGGTCGTGTCGTGGTCGGTGAGAAAATCGACCGGGACATCGCCGAGTCGCGCGTCAAGGTATGGCCCGAAATCATGCGCACGAGACGCGTCGAGCAGCGCCTTCGGGCTATTGAACGGAGACTTGCCGGTGTCCTTCTCCGCAACGCCTCGGAGCGTCGTGAAGCAGGCGTAGTGGACCGCATCCGCCGGCGCGTAGCTGCGCAGTGGCCCAAAGGTCACGCGCATAGTGCCGTTGGCATCGGGATAGGCGGGACCGAGTCTCAACGCCCGGTAGGCGGCGACCAATTCGGGATTCAGCTTCTTCAGCGCGCCGTCGAACGCCTTGCCGGCCTGACGCCGTGCTTCCATCTCGTCATAGAGCGCGGCGGCCAGAGCGATGAAGGGATCGTTGTGCGACACCAGATCATTATGCGACATCTCCAGCATCGCCATCCGGTCGTCGAGTGACCCCAGTTTGGTGTTGCTGTAGAGATGCTCCACGAACGCCACGACCGCTTTTTCGGCACCGGCGGCCGTCGTGTCGCCAATCAACTTGTCCAACGGGGCGATCCGCTGGCCAGCCGGAAGCGACATGGCATGCTGCAAGACATAAGTCAGCATCCGGCGGTCAACAGCAGGCACGAGATTGACCTGCGCCTCACGCAGACTGCGCCTGATGGACGGAACATTGCGGTCCATGAACTCCGGCTCCCGCTCCATGTCCTTCTTGGCTTTCTGGAGACTCCATCGGTAGAGCGTATTGGCGAATCCGAAGTAGCGGCTGGCCGTGCCCATCCAACCGAGGACCGACTCCTTCTCGCGACGCGCGCGGCGCCCCTCGTACAGCGCTTTCAGCTCCGGCAACGTCTGGCCGTACTTCACTTGCAGTTCCGGCCGCGTCTTCAGCGCCTCCGTCAGTGTCTGTTCGAGCGCGGCACGCTGTTCGAGGAAATGCCCCTTCGCAATCCCGGACAGCATCCCTTCGTAGTTCTTGAGATAATTGGCCAGGCCGGTGATGCGTGAGGATAACCGTACCGCCCACTCGGGGTTCTCGGCGGAGGCCTCCTCCATGATGCCAATCAAGGCGCGGCGCATCTTGATACTGTTTGGATAGTAGAAGTTGACCGCTTCGTCGATCGCGTACGAGTTCTCGAACCGCGACGTCCCGCCCGGATAACCGAGCGTCATCGCAAAATCACCTTCCGCAAGAGAGCCGGCCGACACGGGCAGGAAGACGGCCGGATGATAGGGGACATTGTCTTTGGCGTACTCGGCCGAGCGTCCGTCGGGAGCAACATAGGCGCGCAAGAATGAGTAGTCGCCGGTGTGACGCGGCCACATCCAGTTGTCGATCTCGCCGCCGAAGTTGCCAACCCCCTCCGGAGGGACGGCGACAATACGGATGTCTTGGATCTTGAAGAAAGTAATCAGCACATATTGGAGACCGTCATCAAACGCGGCGACCCGGCACTTGACATCACGCCCCTTCTCCGCTTGGGCAACGAGCTCTTTCGTTTTTTTCTCTATGGCCTGGTAGCGCTCCAGACCGGTCGCGTTTCTCTTGACTGCCCCGAGGACCTTCCTCGTCACATCCGCGAACGACTTACAGACATAACAGTTGTATCCGATGGCCGGGATCTCCTCGGCCTGTGATCGGGCCAGGAATCCATCGTCGATGTAATTCTTCTCAGCCGTGCTCTGGCTTTGGATCGCCCCGAAGGCAACATGATGGTTCGTGACAATCAATCCGTTGGATGAGACAAACCCGCCGGAGCCGCCGCCCACCTGGACGATGGCCGCCCACAGCCCTGTCCCATTGGGGTTGTAGACCTCCGCGGCCTTGAGTTTCAGTCCGCGCGCCGCCAGACTGTCGAAGTTCAATTGATCGAGAGCGAACACCGGCCACATGCCCTCGTCGGCATGGGAGACATTTGCTGTCATCCCTGTCAGGGCAATGGCAAAGCACAGAATCGCCAACGTCTTGCGCACCGCAGTCCTCCTTCGAGCACCCCTATACCAAGTTGGGCAGACGGTACGGCTGGGATCAACATCAAAAGAGCAGAGCCGGGGTGAACGGTGACAGAAATTTCGGTGGGTCAATAGCAGACGCTGGAGTCCCCCGCCGGGTGCCCCACAGCTTGGGGCGTGTTGAAAAAGCCCCACACACGGAAGGCGACGGAGCAGATGTGAGTATT
>JAVHPP010000178.1:0-25345 GCA_036170655.1 Candidatus Zixiibacteriota bacterium
GCCAGAAGTTCAGCGAAACCAATAACCCCCCCCAGAGGATTGCGAATCTCATGCGCGATGGTCGCCGACATCTCTCCCAAGACTGCCAGTGTCCGCAGACGGAGCACTTCGACCTGCATGATCTCCATCTGCGTGATGTCAGTGAAGACCTCGATGGCTCCTTCCCGAAGAGGAGAGTTTCCGCTGGCTGCTTCGGAGGACACCGGGGTTCCATTCCCGTTCAAGAGGTCGAGCCGCACGGTTGAGACAGAGAAAACACGCGCACAGCCACCGTGGCCGATCATCTCCCGACGAGCATTTGTGACCGGCTCCGCCCCGGAGGCACAAGCCGCCGCCGTGGCAGGATCTCCGGCCCTCTCAGGCCAGAGCTCTACATAATGGCGATTGATCGCGCTGGCAGCGGGAATGAACAGGAGGTCGGCCGCCGCCGGATTGAACAGCCGCACGATGCCATCAGCATCGACGGCGATGATGCCAGAAGTGACACCGGCGACAATCTGTTCGAGGAAGGCGGCCAGACGCCGGTTGGCCTCGCCGACAGTGCGCAATCGCTCATTGACGGATGATAGCTCCGTGTTGAGCGCAGTGTAACGGGTCTCCAGTTCCGCGTAGTCGGCCTGCAAGCGGTCGATCATGCGGACAAACGCATCGACGGAGCGAGCCCAGTCGTCCACCGGGATTTCGATCGGCGCTGCTGTCCGGTCGGTTGCGGTCGTCTCTTCGGGTTTCATACGCACCAGTTCCGTCGGAGCCAAATATAGGAGGAAGCGCTGGGGGCGCAACAGCAATCGTCCCGCACCGCCCCGTGGCGTGGGATCGGGACCGCAAACGACACTTGTACGATGAATCTGGTTTCCAGGAAGCCGGTCAGGACTGTGCCGTGCCGTGCGAATCCAATGCGGACAACGGTTCCGCATCGTTCAAGATAATCTCCGGGTTCCTCGTTCGCCCCGTCCCGGATGCACGGTAATGCCTCAGTTCGTCCTCGATAGTCGCAATCTTGTCACGCAGGGTGTCAATCTCGACGTGCAATTCCTGCTCCTTGATGGCGCGGTCCACGACCTCTTTGAGTTCCTGAAGTTTGAAAGGCTTGATGATGTAGTCATAGGCCCCCGCGCGGAGCGCCTCGATCGACGAATCGATCGTGGGATATCCCGTCATGATGATGACGGGTGATCCGCGGCGCAGGGCATGGATTTGCCGCAGTGTCTCAAGACCGCTCTGGCCAGGCATCTTGAGATCGACCAGAACAGCGTCGAATTGTTCCTTGCGGAATGTCGCCACCCCAGCGTTTCCGTCGGCGGCGGTGGTGACGGCGAAATTCAGCTTGCTAAAAAAATCCGTGAGGAGGTCCCGGATAAAGATTTCATCATCGACCACGAGAATACGTCGCAGCGCCTGTTGGTTCATACGGTTGGTTCTCCGAGTGTCGCTTTGGCGCCGCCGACAGCGGATCGCCGCGCGAGGGCGGTATCCACTGCGCGACGCAAGTGTGTCAAGTTCACCGGCTTGACGAAATAGTCGTCGAGCCGCCACCGGACCGCCTGGATGGCGCTCTCCACTGACGGATAGCCGGTGATCAGGATAATCGGCAGATCACCGTCCTTGGCGCGGATACGTGCGGTGAGTTCAAGACCATCGATGTCCGGCATCTTCAGGTCCAAGATGACGGTGTCGTAGTGATTCTTTTCCAGCAGGGAGAGCGCACGCTGCCCGTTCTCTGCGACCGCAATGTCGAAATCATGCGTCATGAAGTAGTCGTAGAGCAGGTCGCGGATGAGCAACTCATCATCGACGATCAGCAGTCGTGGCTTGGCATCCATATTCACTTTGTCCCTTCGGCGTCAACCCAAACGGCCATGGGTTGCCCTCATGTGTTGCCGGACGTGTCATCCTTCCGATCAGACGGTAGCCGCGACTGGCTGGGTCTGCAGACCAAAGGATTGGATGGCATCCGATTCCGTCTTGCAGATCTCGAACACGTTTGTCAGTTGCGTAATCTCGAAAATCTCCTGCACGTAGGGGGCCAGCTCTGCCAAGATAAGACGGCCATTGACCAGCCGCACGTCTTTGAAGATCGAGACCAGAGCACCGAGACCTGAGCTGTTGATGAAGTCGAGCCCGCGCATCTCGAGCACGAGGCGTGTGCGCTTTTGCTGCAAACGCTGTCTGACGCTATCTTTCAGTGTGTTGGAACTGACCAGATCGAGACGCCCGGCAACGTGCAAGACGTCAACATCGGCATGTGATTCCAGACGGCAGTCCATGACTTCTTCTCCTTTTCTGATATCAGAGTGGCATCTTCGTATGTTCTTGGGAATGTTGCTCTCGCTTTGTTCCTGGTCATCGGCTGCTGAAATCGCGGGGACGTCCACGGGAAATGTCATCCGCAACAGCGTTCCGCCCCCTGCCCGTCGTTCGATGGCGAAGTCGTGTGCCAAGTGCCGGATTAACGGCAGCCCGCGTCCCCCGGTCTGCTCCCAGCGCCCGAAGTCCATCGTGGCGGGCACGGTCCACGTTTGTTCGCCACGGTCGCCCACCTCGGCGTGGAGCGTGTTTTCCTCGGTCCACAAATGAACATAGACAGTGGCATCAGGACAGACCGGATGGGCGTGGATAATTGCATTGGTGATGGCCTCTGACAATGCCACAGTGACGCGATGACGCGCGACCGAGCCGAGCTTGGCCGCCAATGTCCAGCGGTCAATGACCGGGTACACCACCGTGAGGGCGTCCAGATTACCCGGCAATTCCTCTTCATAAGAGAACATCCTGGCGGTCATACGCGGCGCTCCCCAAACTCCACCAGAACCGCCGTTACATCATCTATATAATCGGCATGGCGGTAGTCCTTCTCGAGCTCGCACCGCAGCAATTCCAGGAATCTTCCTGACGGGAGACCGGAATGTTCACCGAGGAACGTGCCCAGACGATCTCGTCCGTAAAGTCTCCCCACCATATCGGCCGCCTCCACCACCCCATCGGTGTAGGCCAGCAGGCGATCTTTGGGCAGGAAGCGCTCGGACGATTCACCGTAACGGAAATCAGGGAACTGTCCGAGGAACACACCACCGCACCCCAATTCGGTCACCACCTGGGCATCGCTTCGCCAGAGAAACGGCGGCGGGTGACCGGCGTTTGTATAAGTGATCGTTTCTGCGGATGGATCAATCATCGCCAGAAAGAACGTGATGAACATGTCTTTCTGGCCGGTCAGGTCTTCGCAGACCACACGGTTGATTTCGTTGACGATGTCGGCGACTGATCCGGTCCGTGCTGCCGCCGCCCGCACGACCGAGCGCACCGCAGTCATCAAGAGCGCGGCCGGCATCCCTTTGGAGGAAACATCCCCGATGGCCAGGAGGAAGGAACCGGTGTCGCGCACCGGCAAGATGTCGAAGTAATCGCCGCCCACCTTGCGGGCGGGGATGTACAGCGATTCGATTGCCGTCCCCCCGACTCTGAGGTTGGAACGCGGGACCAGAGTTTTCTGGACCTGAGCCGCCAGCGACAGTTCGTGATCCAGAAGATGCTTCTCAATCGATTCGGCCAGCAGACGCGCATTCTGCACGGCCACGGAGGCGAAATTGACCAGGGTTTGCAAGACGAGACGGTCATGCGTGGTGAACTCACCGCCGGTGACCTTGTTGACGATGACGATGCAGCCCACGGTTTCGGACTTGGTGACAATGGCCTGAGTAATCACGGTCTCGATGCGGAAGCTCAGATCTCCCACGGTCACGGGGGGACCGATGTAAGGTGCGAGCAATGCCCCTTCGGTTGTCGCGATCGTGCGTTCACAAACCGGACGGTCCTCCCAGAGAATTGATGGAAGGACACGATGATCCAGCCCCCAGGAAATTTGCGGCTGCAACCCCGTGGGCGTCTGCAGAACAATGGCGCCGACCTGACCGCCGACCATACGGATCGCCATATCCATGAGCGCGGCTAGGACTTCTTCGAGATTCAGAATGGAAGCGAGGATGGCCCCCATTTGCGCAAGGTCATTGTACTCGGCGGCTGTCCGCTCGACTTGCATCTCGAGTTGCTGGACGCGCACGGCGGCGTTGATGCCTGCCTCGACTGTATGGTCAGCGTATCGACTCAAGGGGACAGGGCGGGCTGTTCTCAGCCCAGCCTGTTCTATCTATCGGCACCAATGCGCAGAACTGAATTGTCCGCCTGGGCGGACGCGACCAGTCGTGACTTGACGGGATATCGCTGAGGCCTCAGTAACCGAGGCGCTTGTCCACAACGTTGAGGAGAGGACGGCCAAGCAGGAAGCGGCGCAAGTTTTTCAGGAACAGTTCGGCTGCACGATAAGGGTAATCCGGCGTGTCACCGGACGTGTGTGGTGTAAACGCCACATTTGGCATGGTATAGAACGGATGGCCCGCGGGCAGCGGTTCCTGCGCAAAGACATCGAGACCAGCACCGGCAATCGTTCCGGACTTCAGCGCTGCAATCAGGGCAGGTTCATCGACCACAGAGCCACGGGCGACGTTGATGAGAAACGCCGTTGGCTTCATGCCGATCAGTTCGTCTTTGCCAATCAAGCACTGGGTGGCTGGTCCCCCGGGGACAGCGAGGACGACGTAGTCCGACTCACCCAAGGCGTTGAGAAAGCCACGCCGTGTGATTACGTGATCGAAGTGCGGCGGCGAGACTCGCGATGACGTACGCCGCATGCCCCAGACGTCCATACCGGCTTGTTTCGCGAGACGGGCGATGCCGGAGCCGATGCGTCCCGTTCCCACGATCAGGATTCTCTGGCGTGACAGCGGAATGCGTTTCGCGGTGATTGCGGCGCGGTCCCAGTGGCCTTCAAATTTCTGGCGATACCCTTCGTGCAAACCCGTGGCAAACGCGAGAACAAAGGCCCATGCCGCCATCGGGACGGTTTCGTCATGGATCCCGACCGACGACGTCAGGATCATTCGGCTCTTCTGCAACGCCGGAAAGATTGCAGAATCAACACCGGCCACGCCCATATGCAACCAGCGAAGACAACCGGTGCGACGGAACTCTTCTTCACTGAAGCGGTATGTCACATAGACATCGGCATGCGGCAGCAGTTCGTCTTTCTCCGTGGCAGAGAGGGGGATGCAAAATTCGACCCGGCGGCGGAACGAGCGGTCGCTTGCAACACGCTCCATCAACCAAGTGACGAAATCCGGGTCACGCCCGAGAGAACAAACGACGCGCACGGCAGGCGAGGCGGTTGACCACTCCGCGATCGGAGGGATGGGAGCCATAGGAGACATGGGAACGATGGGAGCGATGGGAGGGCGAGCCTCCCGGCGAGCCAGAGCACCTACGCACGGGGGGAAATGGCTTGCCGGGGGGTCACCCTCCCTTTTCGACGCCCTGCCAGATGGGGCCTCAGATCTTAAACTTCTTCTCGACCTGGCCGATCACCTCGTCGAGGATTTCCAACCCAACCTGACACTGATGACGACTGATGATGAGCGGCGGCACGAGCCGGATGCCGTTGGGACCGCATGTCAGGAGCATCAGCCCCTTCTTGAACGTCTCCATCATGATGGCCTCTGAGACTTTGGGCGCCGGCTTCTTGGTCTTCCGGTCGAGCACGAATTCGATGCCAATCATCAGACCCAAGCCACGCACGTCGCCCATCGAAGGGTGACGTTTCTGCATCTTTTTCAATTCGGCGAGCATGAACTTCCCCTGTTTGGCGGCGTTATCGATCAATCCTCCCTCGAGAAGATCGAGAGTGGCGTGCGCCGCGGCGCAGCCGATGGGCGTGCCGCCGAACGTGGTGGAGTGCGCTCCCGGGGGCCAGTCCATGATTTCGTGGGGCGCGATGCAGGCGCCCAGAGGGATACCTGATGCAAGGGCCTTGGCGACGGTGATGATGTCCGGCGTCACACCCCAGTGCTGGATCGCGAACATCTTGCCGGTCTTGCCGAGGCCCGCCTGCACTTCATCGACAATCAGGTAGATGCCGTATTTTTTCGCCAGCGCCGCCAGTGCGGGAAAGTAATCGGGAGGAGGCACGATATACCCGCCTTCACCCTGCACGGGTTCGACGATGATGGCGGCGACATCCTCGGCCGGTGCGACGCGTGTGAATATCTGCTCCTCAATGAACTTGACACACTCCAGACCGCAGGATGGATACTTCAGATTGAAGGGACAGCGGTAGCAGTAGGCATACGGCACATGTGTCACTTCCGGCAGGAGCGGCGCGAAATGTTCGCGTTGTATCTTCTTCGAACAGGTCAGCGACAGGGCGCCCATCGTGCGTCCGTGAAATGCGCCGATGAAGGCGATCATCCGGGATTTGCGCGTCTTGTAACGCGCCAGTTTGAGCGCGCACTCAACTGACTCGGTGCCCGAGTTTGTGAAGAACACCCGTTTGGGACTCTTTCCAGGCGCAAGGGCACCCAGCCGTTGCGCCAGAGAGCCGATCAGTTCGTGATAGAAATCGGCGCTCGAAAAGTGGACCGCCTTTTGCGCCTGACGGACGATTGCATCGACGACCTTGGGGTGGCAATTGCCGGTTGAGCAGACGCCGATACCAGAGTGAAAGTCGAGAAATTGGTTGCCATCGACATCCCAGATCCAAGCGCCGTCGCCGTGATCGAGCACCACTGGATGGGCACGCGTGTACGACGGCGATACATATTGCTCATCGAACTTAATGAGTTTCGCGCTTTTTGGCCCCGGCAGGCGGGTCTTAATAACAGGATACTGCTTCATGTCATCCTCCCGTAAGAGAAACTCCGGTTCAATTGTTGACAGATGGAAAACGGATAACGGAACACTTGGCTACGTGGCCCCGCGCAGGTAGATGCGGTGCAGCAGGCCGCGCCGCCGGCGGGGATTGCACGGCGGGGCGGACAGGGAGATGTTGGTTATCGCATGTCTCATCGGCTGAATCCACCTTGCGTGGGAAGAATACGCAATGGCACGGCCAAACCCAAGTCCGAACTTGCCTTCGGGGCTAACGGGCACCGCCTCCGGACATACCGAAAGCCCCTGGACTTCAGAAACGATTCCCGCCGAGCGGCGGCAGGGCGGCTTCCCGGAAAGTTTCTTCTTCGACGACGCACAGAGACGCTCGGCAGGAGCCTCGCCCCCCTGCTGGGGCAACACTTTCAGGCATTGGCAACTTGTCATGTTTTCCGCACACGCAGGGCCGGAAAGTCATTAAGCTGCACGACATGAATCGCGTCTTGCCAGCACTCCGGCGCGGCAATATCCTATGACTGTTCTGACGAGGAGAGAACCCTGCAGAAAGAGAAAATCAATCACCCCTGGAATCTCTCGCTGCGGCGCGCGGCGATGTTGCAGACTGAACTGGCTGCGTATGTCGCCCTGTGCCCTCTCAAATCACAACCCGTGATCGTGGCCGGGATCGATACGGCCGAATGGAACAGCCACATATTCGTTGCAGTTGTCGTGATGAACGCGAAGACCGCGCAGGTTGTCGAGATCACATGTAATCATGGGTTTGCCCGCTTCGGATCTGCCCCCGGATACCAGGCCTTTCGGCACGGGCCAACCATCCTGCGTGTGATCCGGCAGTTGCGTTATGAGCCCGAGCTGTTTTTCTTCGCCGGTCAGGGCGCATGCCATCCCCGTTTTTTCGGGATCGCGTCACATCTGGGACTGCGCATCGACCGGCCGTCGATCGGCTGTTCTAAGGAGCGATTCGTTGGGCATTATGATCCTTCGGGCCCGAAGCGCGGCGACTATTCGGTCATCCGTTTTTCGCCCCAAGCGCCCGGCGTTGTGCTGAGGACGCAGACCGGAATCAACCCGATTTTTGTCTCGCCGGGGCATCGGATCGACCTCTTGGGATCGATTGAACAGACACTTCGTTTCGCCAGCAAATTCAGTCTGCCGGAGCCACTGCGTCGTGCGCACATCGAAGCAGGCCGTTATATGCGCACGTACCGAGAGGAACACGGACTGACCTAATCACATTGGCTGGTCGCTCAGGCAGCCTACTCCGGCGGACTCTGATAGGCGGCTGAAGCGGTCAACCGCGCAAGGCAGTCCCTCAGTTCGTCGATCGGGAACGGAATCTGCAAGAGATGGTCGCAACGGGGATCATCCGACAGGTCATCCGCGCGATCATCGGACAGAATCACGATGGGCACCGACCCGGCCTCTTCCCTCAGCCATCCGGCCAGCTGCCATCCCATGTCTTCCGGGGCCGTCGTGTTGATAATGGCCAGATCGATGTAGTGATCGACGGCATGCAATTGAGCGTCATCCTCTTCGTCAGTCAGCCAGGCCTTGTGCCCAAGCGACTCGAGCATACCGACGATCAAATCGCCCACTGATCGTGCGTAGTCAAAGACCAGAACTTCGAGCGGCTGCGCCGGGTTTTCTGAGCGGACAGGTCTCACGTCGCGCCCGGGAGTTGACTTTCCGAAAACGGGATCTTCGACTTGGGATGGATCATCAAAAAGAAGTTCCAGTCCCAGACGGTCGCCGTCACGAGTCAGCCAGCGGGCGATGACGGGGAAAAGCGCCGCCGGACGGATGGCCATCGCGGATCGCGAATGTGGTGCGTCGTGGTCGGTGAAGATCGTATCACCGACAGCCGCCAATTCCATGTCGGTGGGCGGGGGCGCCTCGCCGCTGCGGACAAGGCGCAGGATCGTGTGGCCGCTATCGCTGCGCGTCGAGACAGCGAATTCATTCGCACTCGGGTCCGTGGCGCGGCACATGTGCCGGCCATGTTCAAGAACTCGCAGCAACCATGGACCTTCGACCGGCATGTCGGAGCGCGCCGAAAGATCAAGACGCAGCGCATCCTCGGTCTGCGTCGCCGCCCAGTTCAAGATCACGTGATTCAACTCCGTGGGGATGTCCGAATCCGGTTCCATCCCGAAAGCAAAATCTTCAACCGGAGCAGGAGGCGCCGAATCGGAGCCGCGCGGGTCGGTTACTGGAGTCTCGACCGCCGTTGCGGGGACAACTGCGAAGGGTGAGCCCCCGGTCGGAGCGTCACCTGTCTGTCCTTCCGTTCCGGGTGTTCCTGCGCTCTCGTACGGCCCGGACGCAGAATCTGTCTGGACCTCTGTGTCAGCGATGACCGCCGCCAACAAACCCACCCAACGGGCCACATCGTCGACCTGTTCATCGGTGACAACTGGCGACTCGTCGAAACCGAATGCGGTGATCCATCCCGTTTCGTTCTGAGCCGACCGGGACCAAGGCCAGCTGATCGCCCACACGGGCTGGCGTTTCTCTCCCCAATGGGCACGCCATCTCCACACGTGTTCCTGCGAATGAAGCGCCTCGACCTCGGCCCATCGCTCGGGCCCAGTCAGTCGTGTGGCGCCTTCGGCCGGGATTGTTTGAACCTCGAAGGACCACGGGGACAAATCGGCGCAGGTTGACGCAATTCCGTCCGCATCCATCCACACCAAAAGACGGTCGTTCGCATCGCCATCACGTTTCCATAGGTACAATTCGACCCGTCCAGGCAGATTGCGGGCAAGGGCATGGAGGAGTTCGTTCTGCTGGCGGAAACCGGGAGTGAGCGCCAGAACATTCCGCACACCGTCAAGAATCGCGCCATACCGAGTCTCGAAAATGTTGAGTTCCCGCCGCAGGTTCAGCCGTTCTTCCACGCGTTCGCGGTGGGTCTGTTCCTCAAAGGCAGCACGCTCCGCACGCACGACATGCAGTTCATCTTCGAGAGCCTGCAAACCCTGACGTTGAGTCAACGCGTCGTCTTCAAGCCGCTGGACCGTCTCCTGCGCCTGGCGACGCTCTGTGGCCAGAATTCCCTGCAAGTGTGCCTCAGCCTCGGCGGCGGCCGATTGCTCAGTGTCAAGCTGCGCGGCGAACTGACGCTCGCGTTCGGACAGTGTGAGACGAGATGCCTGCAGCTCGCGCACGACAGACTCGCGGTCGGCGCGCGCGTCCTGCAGTTCGCGTTCGAGGTGAGCAATTGCCTCAGTCGCGGACTGGCGCTCTGCTTCCAGTACGCCGTGATGATGGGCATCCGCTTCCGCCGCTGCCTGGCGCGCAGCCGCGAGATGTGCTGACATCTGCTTCTCGCGCTCGTCCAATTGCAGACGCGTGGCATGAAGTTCCTGTTCCAAGTACTGGCGGTCGCGTTGCGCCTCGCGCCGCCCGGTGTCGATCTGGACCGTCAACTCAGCAACCATTGTCTCGTGTCTCTGTCGCTCCGTCTCGATCAGAGATTCCAGACCGGCAACGGTCTGCTGCGCCGAGACCAGCGCCTGCTCCCGTTGACGAACATTCTCCTCCGCTTGCTGCAGTTGGGCCTGCAGTTTCTCGATATGGCCCTGCGCACGCGACAGTTCCTCATTGTGGGTGGCAACGAGATGCTCTTCGCGACGACGGGCTTCCTCGAGTTCGGTCTGACGGTCGCGCTGAAACTGATCCAGCCGCCGTCCCCCGTCGGTGCGCTCATTCTCGAGACGGCGTTCGGCCATGTCGAGGTTTCGGCGAGCCTCTTCGAGACGTTCCTGCAACTGCCCAACACGTTCCTTTTCGGCAGCGGCCAGCACAGCAGCGCGTGTCTCAAAATCGATGCGCGCACGTTCGACTTCCTCTCTGGCTTTTGCTTCGGTGTCAGCCAGACGCTGTGATAGCGTAACTTCGAGAGATTTTCTTTCCTCAGACCAGGCCGCCATCTGTTCCACGAAACGCCGTTCGCTGGCTTCCTGTTGCCGGCGGACATCTTCACGGTCACGTTCCCATTCGGCATGCGTGCTGTCAAGTTGCTGGCGTGCGGCTTCGAGCTGGCGGGTGATGCGCGCTTCGGCAATCACGGCGGCAACATAGTCGGATGCAGCATAAAGACGGCGGGCACGGTCATCATCGAAGCGAAGACCGGAGCGGTCCGCCAGAATTATGGCGCCCAGAACCTGGCGGCCTGGTGAACCGATGGCGCCGCTGGTGAGGGGAAGACCCAGGATCGACTGGACCCCTTCGGCTTCCCACTCCGGAAAGAAGAGGCGGATTTCTTCTGGCCCGGTGAACAGACGCGCCTTGTGCGCGACACTCAGGCGATCAAATCCCGTCCCGGTACCCCTCACCGATTCGGTCTGTTGGCGGAGCTTTTCCGACATATTTGCCCATCCAGTCAGCACCCACTCGCCTTTGCCCGGATTGTAGAGCCACAAGCCGCCGTAGTCAGCGCCCGCGGCCCGCACCATTTCCTTGAGGGAGAAATCCAGGACTTCCAGAAAAGCGTACGGCTGCGCCGCGATGTCGCGCAGGGTGTCGAAGAGGTCGAATCCGGCGCGAACATCGTCGAGACGTTCTCGCTCTGCCGACAGTTCGCGAAGGCGCTCGATGGCGCCGGCCAAAACCAACCCCATTCCCACTGCGGCGCTGAACGAAGCGCTCACCTGCCAGAGCAGGAGCCGGCCCATGGCCGCAGGGTCAGCAACGTAAGCCCAGTGCCATCCCGCTGTTGCCAGACCGGACAGGAGATAGAGGATGAGTCCGGCGTAGACTTTACGCCAGCCCAGGAATCCCAATGTCCAATACCGTTCGTGTGAACGCAGTGCAACAAATAACAGCACAACTGCGACAGCAAGCGGCGTCAAACCAAAGATGACAGCGTCCATTTGTTTTCTCGCTCCCCTTACACGTGTCCGGCGGGTAACAACCCGGTAACAATTAACGACGCGAGTGTTGTAAGACAACGGCGCAAAACTGTCAAGAGAAAACCCAGAGGTCGCCGCGAATTTGCCCAAAGCGGCTACGGGAGAAGAAATCGCGCCTCTCGATGAATCTTTGGCGGGAAAATCGCGTCTTATGTATACTGTTGAACGTGCCCAACCGGCTGACGTGTCGTGGGGCGCGCGGCCACTAAGGAGATTGTCATGAGCGCCAGGAAAGATGGAAAATGGAGCGGACGGCACGGTAGGCTGGTGGAGGGGATCATTTTGATCGGCGTCGGACTGATCTTCCTGCTTTCCAACCTCGACATTATTCCGGGTATCGGAGAAGTTTGGCCGCTTTTTCTCATCGTCGTGGGGTTCGCGTTGTTTGCCGGCGCCTTTGACCGGAGAAGCTCTGGCACCTGTGCCAGTTCACCGGGCGAGCCTGACCCGACACAACCCCCACCCAGCCCGCAGTGACTTTCGATCACGATTTAGTTCCGGCAGATCCGTCAGAATCCCCGGATTCGATCTCAGAGCAGAGTGCGCGTACGGTCGCATCCGGCGCTCTTGTACCGGTCGCCAAAGTCCCGTTGTGGCGGCGCGTTTATGTCTGGGTAATCTTCGTCACGCTTCTGGCCGGCTGGCCACTGGCCGCATTGCTGAGCGCCTCGGGAAACTTTCAACAGCTGGCGTCGTATGTGGCCTCGGCACGGGTGTCGGTCTACATCAACACCGGACTGATGTTGTGGCTGATGTTCTTCCTGATCTGGTCGGCACAGCGTGCCGGACGGACACCCTTCAGGGATATTGGATTTGCGGCCCCGCGCATGAGCGACCCGTTGATCGCGCTCGGTTTTCTGATCGGGGCGAATCTGATTTTGAATGTTCTGGCTTGGGCTCTGAAGTCGGCGGGGATGGCAGTGCCGCAAGAGGCTGTTCTGGCTCTGTTGCCCGTCAGCGCGATCGAAAAGATCCTCTGGGTGCTGCTGTCCATTTCCGCCGGTATCTGCGAGGAGAGCTGCTTCCGCGGATTTCTGCTAACACAGGGCTCACGGTTTACCCGTCGGCTGTGGCTGGTCGTGCTGGCCAGCTCCTTGGCTTTTGGCGTCGGCCATCTGTATCAAGGCATCGCGGGGGCGATGCTGATCGTCGTGTATGGGCTGATGTTCTGCTGGCTGAGGCTGCGACGACAGAGTCTATGGCCCGGCATCTGGGCACACATCTGGCAGGACCTGGCGGCAATGGCATTGGGGCAATGGACAGGGTATTAGATGGCGGTCGCCTGCCGTGACCGTTTCGCAATTCTTGCCCGTGCCGAGGGGGTGGGCACGGCAAGCCGTTCCCCTACACATGATGAGCAAGGACTGGGTCAATACGACGAACAGCCGGGCGGATTACTGCACTCACTTGACCGCTATGGATAACAGACGGGTGCTACGGGCAGTGCCGCACCGTTGAAAACCACGTCGATCAGGGCGACAATATCGAGGATGTCGAACACGCGGTTCCGATCCAGATCGCCAGACCAGTACGGGACAGGGAAGTTCACGGACCCGTTGAAGATGACATCGATCAACTGGACGACATCGAGCACATCCCAGGCGCCATCGTGGTTGCAGTCGCCGACGAGGTAATTCGGAACCAGACGGAGCGACCATGCACCCACCGGCACATTGACGACCGTGTCTTTTGTCTCGTATCCTGTTTTCGCGGCCTGCAGACGCAGCCGGCCGAGTGTCATACCGGCCAGCGAGAAGGACCCATGCGATGTGGCGGGTGTCTGGGGTGAGCCCGGCAGTTCGGGGGCGGTGATCAGGATACCCGACGTGTCGGGATCGCCGTCACAGGGGGACGCGGTTCCTGCGACCGTAAAGAAATTCGCCGTATTCACCGACATGCTGTCGGCGGTGACATTGCCGCCGCGATCATACGCCGTCACCTTCACCCACCAGGGACCGTTGTTGAAGTTCTCGGTGTGCCACGCGGCGGCGGCATCGGACGACTCGATCACCGAATCGCCGTCCGTATTGGTGACAATGAAATAGTAGTCGCGGGTGTTGTAGTCACCATAGGTGTTATAGGTGGCATCGTCCTGGTAAACCACGTTCACGTTCTGCTCCCAGTACAGCTGTCCCGTGAAGATGACCGAGGTGATGGGGCCAGTCGAAAACGTATCGTTGTAGACCTGATACGTGATGCGGTAGGGCGCGAGCTGCCAGGTGAGATGGCCGATTTTGTCGTCGATCCGGGCGATAATGTCGATCGGGCCGGAGAGCGTGCTGCTCACCGGCAGATAGGCATGCGAGTTGTTGGGAAAGAACGCAAACGGCACCCCGCCATTCACCATGTTGAAGACCGGAGGATCGTTGTCGGTGACATCGGAAAGTTCATCGAGCGGATTGGCAATGAAAGCCCAGTTGGATGACCACGGAAAACCGACGTTGCGGATCTTCACGAAATGGCAATGGTGAAAGTTGGCCACCGGCCAGAAGACGAGGTCGCCGAGGTAAGTCCCTTCGGTGACATAGTCCCCGGGCATCACTTGGATGGTCGGCTGATCGAGATGGGCGTAGAGCCACCCGTCGCATGCCGAAGTCCCGGCGGAGTCGCCGATCGCCACGCGCCAGTGGAGATCGGCGGAGGTTGTCAAGACGGCTTTCACATATCCCGTCTTGACAGCATAGACGGGCTGCCCCGGATCCCCGAAAACGTCGATGCCCGGATGCAGGTAAGGCGTGCCACCATAGGCCTGATACTCGCCATACGAATTGCCCAACGGATGTGGTGTCGTCCGGGGATCAATCGGCCAATTGATGGCCAGCGCGACACCCCAGCCAGAGAGAACGAAGAGGGAGAGCAGTCCCACGATGCGAGGTTGGAGGGGTCTCATGATCGTCCGTTCAGTCCCAGATCCTGCCCCGTGAAAAGATACATCATTCTGCCGAATAAACCAGACACAAATGGTTCCACCGGATTCGGGAATGAGCCGGGCAGCGCTTCCCAAAATTAGAACGGCCCCGCGTTATCCGCGGGGCCGTCTCCCCCATTTTGCCGGGGCCTCCGTCCATCCTTGGGCGGTCAGCCCGGGTCGCTCACGATGTACGCATCCTGCACACAAGCCTGGCAGCCTGTTTGGTGCTCCTGCTCGGCATCATGGTGGGTCCCATACGCACGTTCGTCGCTCTCCCAGTTTTAATACCATCTACGGTCAGAGATATTCCCGGGTTTCATGATCTTTTTTCAAATTCCGCCGATCTCATTGTCTTTCAGACGCTTCGCCTGACGACGATGCCACCAGAAGATGGGTATTACAATCAAAGCAGTCACAAGCGATTAGACCAGATTGTATAGTCCCCGGCGGCGTTGGCCCTCGATCGTAATGGTGCGCCGTTCCTGCCAGGCCTCGTGCAATTCTTGCTCGGATTCTGCGTCGCCCATGACCGCGGTGTCTCTGGCGCTATCGGGACCGGGACGATAGGGGATGATGCTATGCCGACCGTTCGATATCGATGATATCGTAAGTCAGTTCACCGGCGGGAACGCGAATCACGACGCGTTCGCCTTTGGCCTTGCCAAGGAGTCCTTGACCAATCGGAGAACGAATCGAGATGCGGTCAAGATCCAAATCGGCCTCCTCGGCGGACACGAGCTGGTAGCGGATTTCTTCGCCGGTCTTGATATCACGCAACCGCACCACCGAGAGCAGGTACGCGTGATCGCTGTCGGCCTGCCCTTCCGGGATCGTCTTCACTCGCGTGAGCTTGTCCTCCAGTTCGGCGATTTTCCTCTCCA
Organism: Candidatus Zixiibacteriota bacterium; assembly: GCA_036170655.1. Classification (GTDB taxonomy): domain Bacteria; phylum Zixibacteria; class MSB-5A5; order WJJR01; family WJJR01; genus JACRMA01. The sequence continues at coordinate 15,423 of JAVHPP010000178.1, forward strand.
GCATGCCCTGATGTTCTTTGGCGGCATGGTACTCGGCATTTTCCGAGAGATCGCCCATGTCGCGGGCGCGTGAAATCTCGGAGATAATGCGCGGACGTTCGACGGTCTTGAGGCGTCGCAGTTCCAGCTGCATCTTGCGCTGACCCTCTGGTGTCAGGTAGATGTATCCTTCTGATCCGGTCATGTTTGCATTCCCATTGCGTGAAATGGTGTCACGGCTTCCCCGAGAAGCTAATACCTGCCGGCCAAGCCGTCAAAGGCCAAGGCGGGTTGTACATCCGTCTCTGTCACAGATGAATACCCCCGCCACGGTCGCACGTATTCCATGGCAGAAGACGACAACATCATGTGCGGAGGGCCTCTTCGTAGAGATCGATGTACTTTTCCGCCGAACGACGCCAGGAGAAGTCGCTGACCATGCCCCGTCGCTGGATTGTCTGCCAACGGGCGCTGTCTCCATAGGCAACGATGGCGCGGCGAATGGCTTCGAGCATCGCCTCGGACGTGTAGTCGACAAACGAGAATCCATTGCCGACAGTTGGATGGGCATCGACGTCAATCACGGTATCGGCCAGCCCGCCGGTAGCGCGCACGACCGGCACAGTACCATAAAGGAGACTGTACATCTGGTTCAGGCCACACGGCTCATAGCGGGAAGGCATGAGGAAGATGTCGGCCCCGGCTTCGATCTGATGCGCCAGTGTGTCGTCGAACGTCAAGAAAGCGTGAATCCGTCCCGGGTGGCGTTTGGTCAGCTCAGTGAAGAGGTCGTGATAGCGTTTGTCGCCGGTGCCCAAGAGCACAAAGTTGACGTCCATCGTGATGAGGCGATTCGCGGCCTCTTCGATCAAGTCAAAGCCCTTCTGGTCCGCCAGACGGGAGATCATGCCAATCAGGGGACGATCCCACCGTTCGCGGGGAATCTCCGCCCGCGCACAAAGGGCATCCTTGTTAGCGTGCTTGCCGGCCAGACGGTCGCCATCATAGGACTCGGCGATGAACTTGTCGGCCGACGGGTTCCAGATCTGGGTATCAACACCATTCAGAATGCCGGAGAGATCCTGAGAACGTCCGCGCAGGACACCATCCAGACCGCAACCGAGAGATTCGTCGATCTGTATCTCGCGGGCATAGGTCGGCGATACCGTGTTGATCTTGCGGGCACAGATCAGTCCCGATTTGAGGTAATTGATCTTACCCCAGAACTCGAATGGGGAGAGTGGATGGAACAGCTTTCCGTCCAAGCCGAGCACCTTGAATCGCTCGGCGGGAAACAGCCCCTGATAGGCCAAATTGTGGATCGTCAGAATCGAGCGCACGCCGGTGAAAAATGGGTCACCGGAGAACTCGAGACCCAGATAGGCCGCTGTGGGCGCCGTCTGCCAGTCATTGAGATGGACGATGTCGGGCCGCACGCCGGCGCTCCGGAACCACTCCAGCATTCCACGGCAGAAGAAGGCGAATCGCTCATCGTTGTCCGGGAAGTCTTTGCCCGTAGTCGAATCGATATATAGATCGCGGCGGGAAAAGAAGCCCGGATGTTCGACGAACAGGTAACTGACCGACCCGATCGGTTGCTGCAGAGTTTTCAGAATAACGTGGTGGGTGTTTGGTCCCAATTGCACGGTGACTTCGGGTGCATCGTTGACTGTGATACTGGGAAACTGGCCGTTGAGCAACTTGCCCTGATAAGGTGTAACAACAGTGACGGCCGCCCCCAGCTGTGCCAGCGCCTCCGGCAGCGCGCCCGCCACGTCGGCCAAACCGCCCGTCTTGGAAAAGGGCACGACCTCGGATGACAAGAAAAAGACATTCAGCTTTCGTCCCAAACGGGCGCCGCTGGTCAGGATGACCGGGTGCTCCACCATTTCGGATTCGGGCGGGGAAGAGCGTTCGGTCGGCACGCCACGCAGGTACTCGGCGGCATCTTCCGGCGCCGTGGGATTGATATAGAATCCCGTGCCCCATTCAAAACCGGCCACATTGGTCAGTTTCGGCATGACCTCAAGATGCCAGTGATACACACGGTCATGTTCATCGCCCACGGGCGTCGTGTGCAGGACCAGATTGTAGTCAGGATCGTTCAGCCCCCATTTCAGCCGCAGGAGCGAGCGGCGCAGGATGGCCGCCAGTTCCATACGTTGAATAGCATTCAAGGTCCGGAAGGATGGCTGATGGGAACGGGGCAATACCCATGTCTCATAGGGAAAACGTGCGGCAAACGGGGAAATCGTGACAAATCCAGGATTCTCGTCAACCACTCGCTCCCCGGCCTTGAGCTCCTGGCGGACGATGTCGCAGAAGATGCATCGTTCCTTGTAATCGTGATAACGCTTGGCGCCATCCAGCTCCTGGATGACACGCGTGGGAACGACCGGCGTGGCGATGAGTTGCATGTGCGAGTGTTCCAGCGACGCTCCGGCGCCTTCGCCGTGATTCTTGAACAACATGATGAAGCGGAAGCGGGGATCACGCTCCAAGTCGACCATCCGTTCCTGACACACAGAGAGCGCATCCGCAACGCGCTCGACACTCAGATCGGCCAGGGTTTCCCCATGATTGGGCGTCTCGATGACCACTTCGTGGGCGCCGACTCCGTGCATCTTGTCGAAGATGCCAACCCCTTCGCGATTAAGTTCCCCCCCGATCGTGAGGGCCGGATACTTGTTGGGTATGGCGCGTACCTGCCATCCCTTGGTGTTGGGGGCCGTGCCGGGCGCCCGAATTGCATAGATCTCAGGAGGGGTAGCGGCCTCGTTGCCCGGACAAAATGGGCAGACTCGTGAGCTCGTGTGGCGAATCGGCGCCGGGAAATCGCTCGGCCGGCGGCCACGTTCAGTGGATATGATGACCCATCGTCCAATAACGGGATCTTTACGCAGTTCAGACATGCAATGTGTCCTCTCCCTTGTGGTGGACGACTCGCGCTGACGGCTCAGCCGACAGTCGCGGCATCCTTCAAGAACATCGCGCGGACAGCGGCAGATTGTTCATACACGGCGCGGAGGGCTGCCATCTCGGCCGGTGTCAGACGATCAGGGCGGCCGATTGCCCGCAGGATTTCTTGCCGTCGTGCGATCGCCGCCTTTGCCGTTTCCAGCATTTTCTCCAGACGATGCTCCGTATATTCCTTAGCGCCTCCCCACACAAATGGCGGGACCGACTTGGATACGAGACCTCCGTGCAGGAGGTTAGAGCCGACTCCGACCGATGACCCTGTTGGCAGCAGGATTCCGATCGCTGTTTTAGTATGATCGGCCAGATAGGAGCCAACCTTCAGGGAGCCGGTCTCGACGGACTCGCCTCTGCGCACAACCCGGACCGGGCCGTAATTGTTCTTCAGATCGCTGTTGGTGGTCAGCGCGCCGAGATTCACCCATTCGCCGATGAACCCGTGCCCGAAGAACCCGTCGTGCACTTTGTTGGAGAAACCCTCGACGATCGACGATTCGACTTCTCCCCCGATGCGGCATCCGGGACCAAATGCACATCCGCCGGTGATTTTCCCGCCAACCAAGCGGGTGAACGGGCCGATGTAGACAGGTCCATCCAGCCGAGTGAACGGCTCGATTTCGACACCGCGATCAAGAATCACGGGGCCACGGCGCGCGTCGACAACCACGTGGGGACCGATTTGGACATCGGGGGCGGCCCAGACATTCTCCCCGGCGAGAATGACCGTCGAGGGATGCGTGTGGGTGTGAATCTCTTCCCCCGGTCCAGAAACGGCACGCCAGAGATTACAATCGGACGCCAGCCGTGACGGCAGGCAGTTCACGAGATCCCAGAGTCCACGTGCTGCCAACAGCGGCGCACGATCTTTGACCTGCGGCGGATCATCAAACGGGATTCGCCCAGGTGCGCCATCTTTCGCCCAAGCCGAGAGCGCCCCTTTGCAGCGATCCCATTCCGGACGACCGAAGCGGAGCACCGACGCTTCACCATTGCTCCACGAGAACTTGTCTTGAAATCGGGAAAGTTCCCACGGCTGATCAGGCGCCGGTCCGCACACCCCTCGAATCAACCAGACATCGTCGGGATCACCTGCAGGAAGCGCATTGACATAATGGTCCGAAGCAGTACCAAGGCCGTGGGCGCTCTGGCCGGTCAGGTCTGCCAAGAACGGCCGGATCAGAAAGGAAACCGCGACCGGCTGGAGAAGCAGGAGCCAGCGCTCGGCCACAGTCCAAGCGCCATCGCGCAGGAAGAAAGCGGGACGGATCTGGTCAAGGGGATCGAACATCCCGGGCGAGACACCCTCGGCGAAAATGACCCACCGTGTCATCGCGGACCCCCCAGCTCGAAAAGGTCGGATTGGGGACGCGCACGCGGTGTCAGCGGATCGGCTCCTTCAGCCGCGCGACGCGGCGTGTGGGGCTCAACATGAACGACCACATCGACCACGGCAGGGTTGGCGGCGAGCAGACGGTCACCAGCCGTGTTCGCGATCTTATGGGCTTCTTCCACCGTCATCGTACCGTCAACCAGAATCTCGGTGTCAACGAGCAGGCGCGCGCCTGCCGTCCGGACTTTCGTGCGATGCAGACCGAGTACACCGGGTGCGGCAGCGAGTGTGGACCGGATTTCCGCAATCGTCGGTTCGGGCGGGGCTCCCCCCAGCAGAACGGACGTGTTTGTCCGCAGGATACGCAGGGCATTCAGCAAGATAACACCGGCAACCCAGAAAGCCGCCACCGGATCAAGAAACGGCCAGCCCAGTTGCGCTCCCCAGACACCAACCAACACACCGGATGTGGCGACAACATCAGAAATGTGATCAGTGGCTGTGGCGTTGACCACAAGACTGCCGGTGACGCGCGCGACGCGGCGCGTGTAAAAGTACAGCACCGTCTTGACGGCAATGACACCCGCACCCAGCGCCACGGTCCAGACAGCCGGTTTGACCACGTGTCCATGCCAGATGGTCATGATCGCATCACGGACGATCACGCCCCCGGTGGCAAAAATGGCGAGTCCGATGAGAAATGCGCCGATTGTTTCGGCGTTCTGGTGTCCGTACTGGTGTGCGGCATCGGGGGGTTTAGAGGCCACCCGGTACCCGATCCATGATACAGCGCCTGCGACCACATCGAGGATCGAGTTGACCCCATCCGCGATGAATGCCTGTGAGTGTCCCGCGAGACCGGCTCCGAGCTTGATGACAACCAGAACAAGGTTGGCGATCAGCGCCACACGGAGACACTGTTCACCGCTTGTACGCTGCATGGCAGGCCCGGCTCCCGACCAATGTCAGGTTCATGGTCACGCAGTGGATGCACCGAATTCCCATGATACAGCCCATAAGAACGGGGCGCGGTGAAACCGCGCCCTCCAAAAGTCCGATGATTTGAAATCGCCGGGAATCAGTTGCCCTTCGCGTCGAGATACTTGGTGATCTCCCGGATCGTCGTATCGGCCTTGGCAACTTGCGCTTTCCATCCCTTCTTCCCTTGCGCCACATTTATGAAGGCCTTGTAGTCGGGGATACACTTTTCCATATCGGCCTGATGCGAGGTGATCGCGAGGTTGTAGTAAGCCTCCACGTACCCCGGGCTGATCGCGATCGCCTTGCGGTATGCCGTCACCGCGTCGTCAAACCGCTTCGCCTGAAGATGGATGTTGCCGATGTGGTAGAACGACTTATAGTCCTTTGGGTCAGCAGTCACCGCGTGATTGAACGCATCGAGGGCGCTCTTGTCATCCCCCTTTTTCTTGTACGCCTGACCCAGAGTTGACCAGGCCGGGGCATCGTTCGGGGTCACGGCGACACACTGTTTCAGCGCCGAAATGGCTCCGTCATAGTCTTTTGTCTTGAAGTAGACCAGACCCAGAGGTTTGAGGACAGCGGTGTTTGTGGAATCCAGTGCAATGGCCTTCTTCAAGTGCCCGGTGGCCTGCACCATGTCTCCCTTCTCATAGTACAAGGCACCGATGTTGATGTGGGCATCCAGAAAATCGGGAGCAATTTTGAGGGCGGCCTGATAGGCCATGATCGCGGAATCCGGCTTCTTCGCCTGGGTGAATTCGATCCCGCGGTTTAATTCCTTCTTGGCCTCATCAGGCACGGCTGCCATCCCGCGCGCTGAGAATGCCAGACACGTGACCGCTGCGAGAACAACGGCCAGCGTCGTACGTCCAGTGTGAGTTTTTTGTGTCACGAGCGACATGCCTCCTTTGACTCTCTGTTATTCGAATCCGAATGATTAAACAACCACCAGACAGAACCGTTCCCTCGTTGTAAGGCCCTGTCAGCGCCCATCTTCGCGGCGGGCACGGACACGCTTTGCCAGTTCCGTGTCGGCGACGGCGAGAATCTGCGCGGCCAGGATGGCGGCGTTAACGGCCCCGTGCTCGCCAATTGCCACGGTTGCCACGGGGACACCGCGAGGCATCTGGACAGTGGACAGCAGGGCATCAATTCCGGCGAGCGCCGAACCGGACAACGGCACGCCGATCACCGGGTGTGTTGTCAGGGCCGCAACGGTGCCTGCCAGATGAGCCGCCATGCCCGCCCCGCAAATGAAAACCCCGACACCGTGTGAATCCCCCCAAGCGACCAGTTCACTGACCCGCTGGGGCGAACGATGCGCCGATGCCACGTCGAGACGGCTGGAGACACCGAGTTCGTCCAGCACCGCGACGGCTTTACTCATCACGTCGCGATCGGACTCAGACCCGATCAGGATCAACACTCTGGGATTGATGTCAGCCATTTGTTCCCTGCCGGAGGGATCACCTGTCTCTGTGAGCTGTGCCAGTTCTCAGCGCCGCACTCCCCGTTCCATAACGCTGCGGCGAATCCGATGCATTTCCGCCGGTCGCGACCCGATATCCGTTCGATGGTGGGCACCCTTGAACTGTGTCCGCTCAACACCGGCATAGGCCGCAGCGACGGCGCCTTCATGCGAGGACGACCGGGCGCAAATCCCCAGCACACGTCCTCCGGCCGTGACCACACCACCGGACCCCTGAGAAGTCCCGGCATGGAAACGAAAGAGTCCGCCAGACTCGGTCTGGAGAGGACCCGTCAGGGGCACACCCGTCTCGTAGCGGCCGGGGTAACCTTTCGACGCGAGACACACACAGACGCAAACCTCGTCACGCCATTCCAAGGGCACCAATTCCAGTTGTCCGGCCAGGCTGGCGCCGATGATGTCGATCAGGTCTGTATCCAAGAGGGGCATGACAACTTGAGTCTCAGGATCACCGAAGCGGCAATTGAATTCTAAGACGCGCGGACCGGATTCCGTAAGCATCAATCCGGCATAGAGAACACCCACGTAGGGATGACCTTCGGCCGCCATGCCATCGATCACAGGCTGAAAAATGTCGCGCTGGATCTCGGCCATAAGCGGGTCATCCAAGGGCAATGCGGGAGCATAGGCGCCCATGCCACCGGTGTTGGTCCCCTGATCGCCGTCGAGCGCCGCCTTGTAGTCACGGGCCGCAAGCATCGGCGCGACAAATCGGCCATCGGTAAAGGCCATCACACTGCGTTCCTGACCAGCCAGACGACGTTCAATGACGATTCGGTCGCCGGCCTTGCCGAAGGCCTTGTCCACCATGATTTGCTTGACGGCGGCTTCGGCATCTTCAGTATGCTCGCAGACGATGACGCCTTTCCCAGCGGCCAAGCCATCGGCCTTCACGACCAACGGACCTTCACACTCATGGATGAAGCGAACCGCGCTCGCCGGATCATCGAAAATAGAAAACGGGGCCGTCGGTATGTGGTGCCGGCGCATGAACTCCTTGGCGAAGGATTTGGAGCCCTCGAGTTGGGCTGCTGCCGCATTTGGTCCATAGATACGCAGACGTTCAGACGTGAACACATCGACGATTCCGCCAACGAGGGGGCCTTCCGGTCCGACGATGGTCAGATCGATCCCTTCACGGCGGGCGAAGTCGGCGAGTTGCGCTGTTTCGGACGGTTTGATGCTTACGGCCGAAGCGATCTCGGCGATACCAGCATTGCCCGGCGCACAAAAGACCTTCTCGACCTGGGGCGACCGCTTCAGCGCCCAACAGATGGCGTGTTCCCGTCCGCCGCCGCCTATGACCAGAGTCTTGAGCATCACCATCACTCGCGAAAAGTGTCAGTATACATTGTGCGCAGTGCTTCTCAAACGAAAAGATGGACGAAAATGGACGAAAATGAACAAGAAAGACGCACCTCGGCCTCTTAGGCACAGTGAAATGGCGGACAATCTGTTCGACTTTTTTGGTTGACAGAGTCTGCGACGGCGTCTAACATGAATCTGGCCGGAAGGTCAGTTTGGTATGACCACTCATGGATGTTCACGGCAACATTCACGAGATTTTCCCGACCTGTTGACCGATTCTGTCCGAAGCGGGACCAAGGCCCGGAGAATAAACGGACGGATCACGATAAACCAGTCCAAAGCTCAACAACCGTCGTGCTTTACGCCCGGGAGGGTCGTGCGGAAAGCGCGGCGGTTGTTTTTGGAAAGCCACAAGGATGGATATGTCACTGAAGATAGCACGACTTGACAGCAGCAAACCGGCGCCGGAGCGCGCCGCGAGCATTACGTCACAGGATATTCTCAGTTTGATCGGGCACACGCCCCTGACGGCGTTGCGGCACATTGGCAAGGAGACCGGGCATAATATCTTTGCCAAGCTCGAGTTTCTCAACCCAACGGGGTCGATCAAGGACCGGATGGCGTTGTACATCGTCGAAGATGCCGAACGCGCCGGTTTGATCCATCCCGGTGATCTCTTGGTCGACAACTCGTCAGGGAATACGGCGATTTCGGTCGCCCTGATCGGGGCGTACAAGGGATACCGCACGCTGTTTTCGGTGCCGGACAAGACATCGAACGAGAAGATCGATCTGATACGAGCGCTGGGGGCGGAGGTGGTGATCTGCCCCACCGACGTGCCGCACGATCATCCACAGTCGTATTATCAGACAGCGCGACGTCTGGCGAAGGAGCGTCCGGGTTTTCTCATCAACCAATACCATAACCCGAAAAACATCGACTGCTATTTTGCGACCGCAGGTCCGGAAATCTGGGAGCAGACCGGCGGCAAAGTGGATGCCTTCGTGGCGGGGATCGGGACCGGCGGAACGCTATCCGGAATCGCCCGGTATCTGAAATCGCGTAATCCGCAGATCCAAGTGGTGGCCGTCGATCCGGTCGGCTCCGTCTTCCATGATCTGATCCGATGCAACCGACTCCAGAAGCCGGGACGGTACTATGTAGAAGGGATCGGCTCCGACGTCGCCTGCGATGCGCTGGATACCTCGGTCATCGATGAAATCATCCAGACGAATGATGAGGAAGCGTTCCTCATGGCCAGACGGCTTGTCCGCGAGGAAGCGCTGATTGTCGGCGGATCATCCGGGGCCGCTGTCGCGGGGCTTCTCAAGTGGGTCAGCGGGAAAACGGAACCCATGAACATCGTCACGGTTCTGCCGGATACGGGCATGCGGTACTTGTCCAAGTTCCTGAGTGACGATTGGATGCGCAAGACGGGGTTCCTGCGGTAGGATGCGTAAGAAATGCAGGCCTTGCAGACCCACGCCGGTGGGATGGCAAATGTAGGGGCACGGCTTGCCATGCCCGATCTATGCACAGCCACGTTCGCCCCGGCGGGCACGGCAAACCGTGCCCCTACGCGGGTTGGAGAACGAACATTCAGTTGGCGCGACTTTGTTGTCGTGCTTTGTCTTCTGATCTCGACCAGAGCCGCTGCCGCCGAATGCCTCTCCCCCGTTGTCCGTTCGGCTGAACAGCAAGCAGATGGAACTGTATCGCTGACGTGGGTTTATCCGTCGTCGTGGGCCGATACAATCCGTGCGCACTCCAGGCCGTACGCTCATGCGTTCACCGTGTCAAACACCTATACGGATATTGCTGTCGCATGGAAACTTCCATCGTTCACTGCGCCGGGAATGA
>JAVHPP010000179.1:0-25286 GCA_036170655.1 Candidatus Zixiibacteriota bacterium
CAATCCTCTATCCTGGCGCGGCATCGATTGGTGGAACTTGCCATCGCGGTAGCAGCGGAATTCTCCGGCCAGCACCGTGACAATGACATGCGCATCGGCCGAAGCGGCCCAGCGCTCTGTTACTCCGAGTTCGGCCTGTCTGACACCTTTTGCGGTGGCAACTTGGAGACCCTCCCGCGCTGTCTCAAAAAGAAAACGGGACCCATCGCAGCTGAATTTTCCGCCTTCGAATCGGTCAACCATGAGAGTATCCTGGCCATTTCCACGCGCATCATAGAATCTCAAAATCGCACCCGGCAAACCCTCGGCGCCGTCGATTCCGACGAAAGCGCCGCCTGCACCGGAGACTCCAGCGGACACAAACGGCGGCTTGTCGATGTGTGCCAGACGTTGTCCCTCGGCGCTGTAGAGATCGAAGGCGATGGCATCCAGAGTCTTGGGCTGCGGATCAACATAGGTAATCACCCCAAGCACATGGCCACCGAATGGGGCAACGAGGAGCTGGTTTCCTCGAAGCCCGAACGACTGCAACCGGTCGCCAGAGGACGAGAAGAATTGCAGTTGTCCTCCTGATGCCTTGGCCCAGCCACCGTCCGCCAAGACCGCCCAGCGTCCGGCCTGACCGACATCGACACTGGACTCCACGTTGAAACTCCACCCGAACGCCACCGCAATCGATGAGAAAAATGCGGCGAGTACGAGGACAACTCTGGGAACACTGGTCTTGGTCATGGCACGCCATCAAAGGCGGGTAAAGCCGCCGACCTGTTGTTACACCAATATCCGGCGTTCCGCCCGGCAATTCAAGCCCATTTCGGACCGAATCAGCTCATTTCAGACAGGCCGACCACTCTGGAAGAGAGAGAAGAGTCTGTCAGAGCTTTAGATTGACTTGGGAATCTTGCCTGGGTTCGATGGTTTTTTCTGACTCCGACGTGCCAAGCGAGATCGTGGCTGGCGTCCTGACGGGAGGAAGGTCAAGAACACCAGTGAAAGCGAAATTCTGTTTCGTGGGAACCCAGTGCACAGACATGTCGTGTGCGCTCTGAAATCGGCGGACGATTCTCAGGTACCTTTCGAGCGAGACGGGGACAGGCGCCTTACCGTTCAACTGGTAGACCATGAGCACGGCATCGGAACACGCCTCCATCTTCTGACGGGCGAAGATCTTGGGGTTATTCTCAGCAAAGTTGAGCAGGGCGATAAGGGCGAGGTATTCGCACTCGCAAGCAGTGCCCTGATGCGCGGCCCGGAATTGGATGCCAAGGTCCGGGATGGCAAACGACAGCACCCCTCGACCGATTCGATCTCTCTCTTCCACATTGTTTGTTCCCCAGACATAGCAGCGCATCATTTCGGATCCTCCCCCCGTTGGACTTGGGGCAGGATTATACAGAGCAATCAAAGTGCCGCTTGCCAAGGCCCTTACAGACCAACGACACTGAACGCAAGGCGTTGCGAATCAACTAATTGCCAGCGAGTCATCAACTATAGGTTCAAACACAGAACGGAGATCGAAGGTGGGTACGCAGATGTTTGCAGCGCAGTCGCAATCAGCATCTCCCCTTTCGCGCAGGATAACAGGCCCGATCCGATGTCATTCCAGTGACTCCAGAAGGGCATCATGCATGGCGCCGGATGCTTCGACGTACTTGCCCGTACTCGATGCGAACAATTCCCCCTCGGGACTCCGTAGTTCCCCAACCGTCTCGAAGAGGCGCCCCCGTCGGCTGGTGATTTGTCCGGCAAGCTTGATCTTCTGACCGGTGGGAACTGCCTTTCTGAAGCGGACTTTCATCTCGGCAGTCAGTGGGTAGACGCCCTGTGCCAGAATCGCCTTGGCCATGATCTCGTCCAGCAGGGCGGCGACGATCCCACCGTGGAAGATATTCCTGTATCCCTGATACTGTGCCTCAGCGACGCATTCACCGACAGCCCCGTCGCCATCAGCAAAGAATCTGACCTTCAATCCGGTGGGGTTCTTGTCACCGCAGACGAAGCAGCCGGAATACTTGACGATTTCACGCATGATATCCCCCTTGCACATCGATAGACCATGAAAAGACAACCCGCCTGGCTGTACGCAAGGCGGGTTATTCCGGTTCGGAACCGCGTGGATCAATCCTGGCAGACAGGCTGTGTCACTTGCCTGTGGAAATCACCGGAGTGGAAGTTCACATTGGCCGTTCCCTGCCCAGTAAAGACCGCGTCGGCCTGCCAGGCGCCGCTGGCTTGGGACCGGGTTTGGCCTTCGACAACATCGACATCCATGTCCAGCGTGACGCTCATTGCACCCGATGACGGACACGCATTCGCCGAATCATTTGTGACCTTCACGTTGGCAACGTCCGCCTGCAGGTCCAGAGAGACGATGGCGGAATCGGCGTTCGCCATCGCATCGGCATCGATTGAGACCTGTACACTGCCATTGACAGTGACAACCGTGTCAGTCAGCCCGACGGCCGTCATCGTGCTTTTCCCCGATGTATTGAGCTTCAACGACGTGTCACCAGGGGGTGTCTGAAGCAGGAACGTGCTCGAAGAGACATACTTGAACAAGTCTGTGGAATCGTTCGGCTGAATCTGCGGCCGACCCGAGAGTGTCGCGAAGCGAACCGAGTCGCGGAGTGTGATCTCCATAGTGCCAATTATACCGTTGTGCGCAGAGAGATGGGCATAGAGGATCCACCAGCCTTGCAGCTCTTCATATTGCAGACTGACAGAGTCGGACACCAGTGTCGTGCGTTTCCCCAGCGCTAACGGCGATGATTCAACCACGAGATCGCTCTGATCGACGCCATCCCAGAACTTTGTCCCGAACTGTTCGACCACCAGCGGGACGACGCTCTCGAGATACGACTGCGCGACCACGTACTGCTGGTCCTTGGTCAGTGTGTTGGTATTGGTCCCCTTATTGCTCTTCGAACATCCCGACGTGAAGACGAGTCCGGTAACACAGACAGCCGTGGCCGCGACAACTCCATACCTCCGATTCATTGCAGTTCCCTCCTCCGTGCTATTTCCCGGTTCCGGCGAGCAGTTGGGCAATAATCGCGCCCTGAATCCAAAGGCGATTTTCGGCTTCGTCGAAGACCACCGACTGCGAGCCATCCATGACATCATCAGTAATCTCGCGGCCACGTTCGGCGGGCAGGCAATGCTGGACGATGGCGTCTGGCTTCGCGTGCTTCAGCAATTGGGCATTCACTTGGAATGGCCGCAGCAACTCCGCTTTGCTGGATGCCTGATCTTTCTGCCCCATGGACGCCCAGACATCGGTGTAAACGACATCGGCGCCAGCGACCGCTTCGATGGGATCATGTGTGATGGTAATCCGGCTGAGTCCCGCCTGGCGCGCTGCTTCGACAATCTCCGGATCCGGCATCGTCCCGGGAGATGTACCGAGACGCAAATCCAAAGGGATGCGGGCCGCGAGATCGGCCCACGAATGAAAGACATTGTTGCCATCGCCGAGGAAGGCCACCGCCAGATTATCGATGTGCCCCAAATGTTCCTGCGCGGTCATGATGTCGCCGAGCACCTGACAGGGATGGTGGGCATCGGTCAGCGCATTGATGATGGGGACCGACGCATGACGCGCCAGTTCCTCGATGTCGGACTGCTTGTAAGTGCGGATGACGATCAGCCCAAGATACCGCGACATGACCTTGGCGACATCGTGGATTGACTCGCGCACCCCCAGCTGGATTTCCCGGTCCGTCACAAACATGGGGTGCCCACCCAGCCGGAAGACAGCGGTCTCAAAACTTTGCCGTGTCCGCAGCGAGGGCTTATGGAAAATCAACGCGGCGACTTTGTTTTCCATCGGCCGCGGGGCAACACGGCCGGCTTTCCAGCGCCGTGCCCAGTCGATCGTGGCACGAAGCTCTTCGGCCGTCCAGTCGCTGATCCGCAGAAAATCCTTTGCCGCAACACCCGCCGGCATTCCGGGCAATGCTGTCCTTCGTGGCTTCGAGGAAACCGCTGAACGCTTTGACGGGGCGGAGGATTTCGTCTTGGAAATCTTGGCAGCAGGCCGGTTCTTTGCGGCACCACCTGGTTTCGTCTTGCTCTTAGCCATACTCTTTCAACCTGTGCTTGCCTGTGTCGCCAAATGCGATGGCTTCATCATTATTATAGTATGTACCGGCTCAGATCTTCATCATCGACGATATCGCGCAAGGTCTTGTTCACATCGCGGCGGTCGAAGACGACCTTCCTGGACTTGATATTGGGCGCACGGAACATCAAGTCTTCCAGCAGGATCGTCATCACCGTATGGAGACGTCTGGCACCGATATTTTCCGACCGTTCATTGACAAGATGCGCCGTCTGCGCGATTTCATCGATCGCGGCATCGGTGAATTCAATGTTGACTCCTTCCGTCGCCAGCAGCGCCTTGTACTGCTTGATGAGGGCGTTTTGCGGCTCGGTGAGGATACGGACAAAATCGGCTGCGCCCAGACTGTCGAGTTCGACACGAATGGGAAATCGTCCCTGCAGTTCCGGGATCAGGTCCGATGGTTTGGAAGTGTGGAATGCGCCAGCCGCGATGAAGAGCACGTGATCGGTCTTCACCATGCCGTACTTGGTCATCACATTCGTGCCTTCAACGATGGGCAGGATATCGCGCTGGACGCCTTCACGGGACACATCCGGGCCGCCGCTTTTGGAACGATCACCCGCCACCTTGTCCAGCTCATCGACAAAGATGATGCCCGAGTTCTGGGCGCGTTCGATGGCCTGGCTGATGACATCGTCCATATCCACCAGTTTGTTGGTTTCCTCAGCGGCGAGGGTCCGGCGTGCGTCATCGACCGAGACTTTGCGGCGCTTGGTCTTCTTCGGCATCATGCCGGAGAACATCTCCTGAACATTGACACCCAACTCTTCCATCCCCCAAGGCGAGAACACTTCGACAACGGGATAGCGTCCGTTGGGCGTTTCGATCTCGATCTGCTTCCCATCCAGCAGTCCCGCCTTCAACTGTTCGCGCAGTTTCTCACGCGTGCGTTCCCATTTCATGCGTGCATCGCTGTCCACTGCCGGGTCCTGGCCCCGGTTGCGGCGTCCCATGGGTGGCAACAGGATGTCGAGCAAGCGTTCATCGGCGAGCTTGGCCGCCCGTTCGGCGACGACGACGGCCTTCTCCCGTTTGACCATGGTAACCGCAAGGTCAGTGAGATCGCGCACCATAGACTCGACATCGCGCCCCACGTAGCCGACCTCGGTGTACTTGGACGCCTCAACTTTGAGAAAGGGGGCGCCAGCCAGCGCCGCCAAGCGCCGGGCGATCTCGGTCTTGCCAACCCCCGTCGGCCCGATCATAATGATATTGTTGGGGGCAATTTCGTCCCGGAGTTTGGGGGCGACCTTCTGGCGCCGCCAGCGGTTCCGCAACGCGATGGCGACCGACTTTTTGGCTTTGTCCTGTCCGATGATATAGCGGTCGAGTTCCGTGACGATTTCCTGCGGTGTCAAATCCCCCGGAGAATTGATCCGCTCCATTATGTCCGTTTTCGCAGTGAGTTCTATTCCAGGCATGAGAATCCTCTACAGAACTTCAATCGTGATATCCTTGTTCGTAAAGATGCAAATGTCCGCGGTAATTTCCAAAGCCGTCCGCACGATCGTCTCTGCATTCATTTTCGTATGGCGGATGAGCGCGCGCGCCGCCGCGAGCGCGTATGGCGCGCCCGAGCCGATGGTCAGCACACCGTCATCAGGCTCGATCACGTCGCCATTGCCCGAAATGATCAGTCCATGACTGCCATCCATGACCGCCAGCAGCGCTTCGAGCCGCCTGAGGTACTTATCCATCCGCCAGTCTTTCGCGAGTTCGACCGAGGCGCGGGGGAGGTTACCACTGAACTCGTCCAATTTCCCTTCGAACCGTTCAAACAGGGTGAAGGCATCAGCCGCTGCTCCTGCGAATCCGGCCAGCACATGTCCATCCGCGAGACGGCGAACTTTCTGCGCCGTGTGCTTGAGAATTGTGTCGTCAAAGGTCACCTGGCCATCGCCACCCAAGGCAGTTTGACCGCGTAAAGTCATGCCCAAGATCGTTGTTGAGCGCCATATCGGCGCGGTATCGCCTCTCATTTAGCAACCTTGTCTCCTGGAAACGCGTCGCGATAGACGCGGGCCAAGCGCTGTAAACTCGTGTGTGTATAGATCTGCGTGGTGCCGACATCCTGGTGACCGAGCAACTCCTTCAGGGCCATGAGATCGGCGCCGTGATCAAGCATATGCGTGGCGAAGGAATGGCGCAACGCGTGAGGCGAGATTTGCCCCCCGATGGAGAACGCGAACGAGCGCTGGATAATGCGTGCCACCGACCGTCCGGTCAGGCGCCCTTCCTGATGGTTGACGAAAACCGGCCGCTGCGCGGCAGCCAACTCGACTGGCGAATGACACTTGAGCGCCGCGAGAGATCCGGCCAGATAATGACCGGTGGGAACGATGCGTTCACGGCTGCGCTTGCCGAACAGGCGCAGGGTTTGAGACTCGAAATCAAAGTCCGCCCAGTTCAGTCCCACGACCTCGCTCAGACGCGCCCCGGTTGCATAGAGAAGGACAACCAGACAACGGTTGCGAAGATCCCACCGGGTCGTTCCCGGAAGCGATTCGAGCCACTCTTGCATATGTGCCTCGCCAACGAAGCGCGGCAGTCCCGGGGCAAACTTGACACCCGGCACGCGGTCGGACCAGTCCTGCGGTGTGATACCACGGCGATGCAGAAATCCGAGAAATGAGCGCAACGTGGCCGCAGTGCGTGCAATCGAGCGGTTCGCCAAACCGCCAACCGCCAAGTCCGCCAAGAAATTCTGGAAACGACGTGTGGTCAGTGTGCGATCCGTGGGTTCAAGCGGTCCCAGCTTGTGAGAAGTCAGAAAACGTTCAAGATCCCGGCGGTATGCCTCGGTCGTGTGGGCGGAGCAGCGGCGCGCTCCCGACAAGTCTTCCAGGAATCGTTCCTTCCAATAGGACAGGGTGTGATCCATTGCAGACATACAGAGTGGTCACAAAGCGCCGTGGCCGGCATCACCAACGTTGTTGCCGCCTCTGGCTGATCACAAGATAGCACGCTGTTGCTGGAAAGACAACGTCCGACTGCGGATCCGCTGATAACTTCGCCCGGATGGCTTCGTCAGGCCGCGACGGGTTCAACAACCACATCCACTGCCGCAACAAAGCCGCAGACCGGGCATTGATGATGCTCCCCGCGCGCCTTGGTTTTCTTCAAGAGCAGGAACGGCGCATGGCACTGCGGACAGGGATGGGGCACGGGGCGATTCCACACGGCATACTTGCATTCGGGATAGCGTGAACAAGAGTAGAACGTTCGTCCGGTTTTCGTACGCCTTGGAACAAGATCACCACCGCACCCTTCCTCGGGACACGACACGCCGGTTGGAATGGCCTTTGTGTTCTTGCACTTCGGGTAGGCCGAGCAGGCCATGAACCGGCCGAATCGCCCGGTGCGAATGATCATGGGAGAGCCGCATTTGTCGCAAACTTCGTTGGTTGTCTCTGTCTCCGTGTTTCCGTTCCCGTCCAAATTCGCCGTGTAGCGGCAGTTCGGATAACCGGAACAGGCCACGAACTTGCCCGAGCGCGACCACTTGATGAGGAGCGGCTCCCCGCAATCCGGACACTTTTCTTTCATCTCCTGCCGGTGAGAGTTCTTGATTTCCGCCGTGCGGCCCGTGGCTTCCTGCAGCGATTTCGAGAAGGACTCGTAGAACACCTTCATGACCTGTGTCCAGGTGTCGGTGCCTTCCTCGATCCGATCAAGCTCGTTCTCCATCTCAGCGGTGAATTCCACATTGAAGAGCTCGGGGAACGCCTCGACCAGAATGGTGTTAACTGTCTCCCCGAGTTCGGTCGGGGCCAGGCGTCTCTCTTCAAGCAGCACGTAGTTGCGCGCCAGGATCGTGGCGATGATTTGAGCGTACGTTGATGGGCGGCCAATGCCGTTGGCTTCGAGCTCCTTGACCAGCGTTGCTTCAGAGAAACGCGCCGGCGGCTTGGTCCAGTGCTGCTCCGGCTTGACATCGTCCAACGTGAGCGGGTCACCGTCTTCCAGGGGCGGAAGCGTCTTGGGCTTCTCCTGCTCGCCATTGTCATCCGGCAAATCTTCATACAACTTCAGAAATCCGGGGAAGGTGACCTTCTCCGCGCCCGTCTTCAGTGTGTATTGTTTGACGCCACCGGATGTCTTGGTGGCTTTCACGACATCGGCCGTGATATCGATTGAGGTCCGTTCGATCTGAGCCGGGCTCATCTGAGATGCGAGGAAACGCTCCCAGATCAAAGTGTAAAGCTTGAACTGTTCTCCGGTCAGGTGGCGCTTGATGACCGCCGGAGGCAATTCGAAATAGGTGGGCCGGATGGCCTCGTGTGCATCCTGGGCACGCCCTTTTGACTTGTAAACTGGCGGCTGATCCGGGCGGTATTCGTTCCCGTACTCTTTCTCGATGAGCACACGTGCCGCATCGACCGCCTCTTTGGCGACACGGGTCGAGTCGGTACGCATGTAGGTGATCAACCCGACCGAACCACGATCACCCAAGTCCACTCCTTCATACAGACGTTGCGCCACCATCATGGTCTTCTTGGGCGAGAAGTACAGGCGGCGGGCCGCATCCTGCTGCAGCGTCGATGTCGTATGCGGTGGTTGCGGGTTGCGCTTTTTCGTTAGAATCTTGACAGCGGCTACCGCCAGGGTTGAGGACCGCAGATCAGTCTCAACCCGCTGAGCTGCCGTTTGATTCTGGATTTCGAACTTGTCTCCATCCGCCTCGGCAACGACAGCGGTAAAGGTCGCTTTCTTCCGGTCACGGGTCTTAAAGAGCGTGACTTCAATCGACCAAAACTCCTGGGGCCGAAAGGCGCGTATCGCCGCTTCGCGCTCGCAGATTAGCCGCAACGCGACCGACTGCACCCGTCCCGCGGACAGCCCACGGCAGACTGTCTTCCAGAGAAACGGGCTGACTTGATAGCCAACCAGACGATCGAGCACGCGACGCGCCTGCTGTGCATCGACCTTGCCCATGTCGAGCTTGCCCGCATTCTTCAGCGCCTCGAGCACCGCCGACTTCGTAATTTCATTGAACGACGCGCGCATGACCTTCGCTTTGGTCCCTTTGAGAGCCATCGATACATGCCACGCGATTGCTTCCCCTTCACGGTCGGGATCCGGCGCCAGGTAGATTACCTCGGCGGTCTTGGCTCCTTTCTTCAACGCCTTAACAACTGCTTCTTTGCCTTCAATGGGAACGTACTCTGGCTTAAAGTTGTCATCGAGATCCACCCCCAGAGATTTCGTGGGGAGATCATAGATGTGGCCTTTGGTCGCCAAGATGGAATACCCGGCGCCGAGGAACTTTTGCAGAGTCTTGGTCTTTGTTGGTGACTCGACGATGACTAATTTTGAGGGCATCTCACCATTCCGCGTTTGCCTTTGGCAGCTTCCAGTCATAAGTGCAACAAGATATCCACTCTCGAAGTTCCGAGCCGGGCCAACATGACGTTCAAGATTGATACATCATCGGGCCGCTATTCTGTATCGGGTACCGTCTCATAAGCATTAGCGCCCTGAACGGCGGAGAAGAAACCGCAGGATCGGAGTGCTGCGATCCGGCGCTCAGGCGGCATCTTCTGGACGATGAACCTGAATCTTGCCGTCGAGCAGCTCGCCCAGCGCATTCGATGTCATCTTGAGACGCTTCAGGGCCAGTACTTCCTCTTCGAGACCCCGCTCTTCTAAGGCCAGCTTCTTGGCGTTCAACTGGCGGGCTCTGGCCGAGGCAATCAGGACTGCTTCATAGCGGTTCTTGGCATTCTGGCGAATACCTTCGATCGAACGCAACGGCTGTCGGCGCATCCGGCGCGGCACACGCGGGCGCTCGGTCTCCCTCGGCGCCATCGGGGTAAATGTCTTCGCTAAAGTTTCCGCGGGTTCGTGTGACAACAGATCCTTGGTCAATTCGGCACTCACCATGTCGGCACCTCATTCTTGATCGTTATATTGGACAATTCCACTCTCTTGTTCGTTCCCAAACCATCGTGCGGTCGCTAATATGAAGGCCGCCGCCGGTCGACGGGTCGATTATGCACGGCGGGTTGCCCGCAGCGACTCTGCCCGAATGATCGCTTCGCACTCGCTGACACAGGTCTGCCGATTCCTGTTTACCACCCAGTAGTCGTATTCGTTCCGTCGTTTCATCTCCTCACGGGCTGTCCGCAGCCGCCGTCGTCTCTGCGAGGGCGATTCCGAGTGACGTCCTTCGAGACGCTTCCTCAGCACCTCCCATGAGGGCGGGAGGAGAAAGATCGTGACGACATCGGCGATTTCGCGCCGCACCGTTGCCGCCCCCTGCACATCCAAGTCGAACAGCATGACACGCCGGAGCCGCCGCGCACGCGCCACGTTGACCCGTGGCGTCCCATAATAATGATCGTGAACCCGTGCCCATTCCACCAGTTGCTTCGACCTGATCAATCTCTCAAACTCCGGATTGGCGACGAACGTGTAGTGTATCCGGTTCCGCTCGCCCCGGCGCGGGTCCCGCGTGGTTGTCGAAACCGAGTAGAGGAATTCAGGGTGACGCTGCCGGAGCATCTTAATAATGGTCGATTTTCCTCCCCCCGAGGGCGAAGAAATGACAATCAGCAACGTCTTCCCGATCCATCGTCCCTTCATGCCGGCATGCCCCACCGGCTACTCGATGTTCTGGACCTGTTCACGGATCTTCTCCAGTTCTTCCTTCAAATCGACAACCAGCGCGGAGATCTCCGAGCTGGCCGATTTGGAGCCGATTGTATTGACCTCCCGGTTGAGTTCCTGGAGAAGGAAGTTCAAGCGGCGTCCGGACGGCTCTTCACCTTCGATGGCTTCCGTGAAATGACGGCAGTGGATGTCGAGACGGAGGCACTCCTCGGTGATATCGGTCCGTTCAGCCATATAGGCAATCTCCTGTGCGAGGCGCTGGGGGTCGTGGCCGACCGCCCCCAGGATTTCTTCGATGCGCTGTGTCAGCTTAAGACGATAGTTCTCCACCTGGCTGGAGGATAGCGCCAGGATTTTCTCTCCCGTGAGACGGAGGAACTGGATACGATCGGTGAAATAGGAGGACAACTTGCGGCCCTCGTCACGGCGCAGTTGCACAAGCTGGTCCAAGGCGCGCGTCAAGGCCTCCCGGACGACTTCTTCGACATGACTGCCTTCGGCTGAATCCTGCCGGGTTCCCCAGATCTCGGGGAGCGACATCAAGTCGGCCATCGAGAGGGCACTGGGCATTTGGTGCTTGGCGGCCAGCCGTTGCATGGTTTCTATATACCAGTCGGCCAAAGGCTCATTGAGAGCAACGGGCGATTCGAAGGTGGTTCGTTCCCATGTCAATTGCGCCATGACCTTGCCGCGGCTGATCCGCGCAGAAACTACACCGCGCAGCCCGGATTCGAAGGACATCATCCAGCGCGGCAGTCGCAGGCTGACCTCGAGGAACCGGCTGTTAAGGGACGACACCTCGAAGATGGCCCGATATCCATCGCGGTCCACTTCACCACGGCCGAAACCTGTCATGCTGGCGATCATCTGGACATTTCTCCCAATGCTTCCAAAACCTACACTTTACGGCTTTGATAGCCCAAAAGTCAACCACTCTATGTTGTTGAACTCCATTTTGTTTCGCTGCCGTCGGCGTGTCGTTGCGCGTGGTCCGGCGAGCAGAGAGCGTTGCGCATATCATTTGTTTTAGTGAGATTCCCCCCATGCGAACCGTAGGTTGGCATCTTGTCCGACTTGTCCATGAAGCGACAAATGATCTCGCCGGGGGAACGGTGGAAGCGATCCGCTTCCATCCCGCCTTGGGCCGACTCCTTCTGACCCTCGGCTCACGGCGCGGGAAACGACTGGTCGTCATTGGGGTTCGCGCTACAGGGCAAGCGTTCTTCTGGGTCTCCGACAAAGACTCGCTTCCGGGATATACCGATTTTGAGAAGACCGAGCGATTCAACCGGCTCAGGGGCTGTCATTTGCACCAAGCCACCATGCCACAATCTGACCGGTTGATCCGATTGTCATTTCGACGCGGCGCCGACGAAGACCCGGAGCGGAAAACCTTCGACATGTGGTTGAGCTGGAGCGGCGGAAGCGGAAACGTCTGGCTGCTGCAACAAGGCGATGACATCATTCTTGAGACACTTTGGCCATTACGGACGGCAGACCCCGGGCAACGCTTTACTCCCCCAACTCGGCCAGCGTTGTTGTCGTGGCAAGCGCTGACTTTCCCAGAGTACCTGCGTGCGCGGGAAGCGGAAGGTTCACTACCCCTGCGTGACTTCGTCTGCAAGAAGCTCTGGGGCATCGACGAAGCCCTCGCAGACGTCATCGAGGAGGAAGCTGGCGCCCCGTCGGCCCGGTCAAACCCTCCGTGGAGCGAATTTGAAGCGATCATGCGGGTGACCCGGGCAGCAACCGACCCAGTGACATCGGTTGCTCTGCGCACGATAGCTGACGGGACAGATGGCATTGTCCCTGTGCTCGCAGCTGGACCCACAGCGGAATTCACATCCTTGGCGGCTGCCTTGGCAGCATTGGACGGGCGGGCCGATGTTGCGCACGATCGCGACACCAAGCTGGCGCAATTACGGGCACAGACTACCCGAACGATCAACCAGTTGCGGCATCGTCTGGCTGAAACCGACCGCGCCATCGTCGATGGACCACAGGCCGAAACGATCAAGAGACAAGCAGACCTGCTGGGATCACAACGACATCTGATTCGTCGGGGTATGCCTGAAGTTTCAGTCAAGGACTGGGAGAGCGACACCAACATTACTCTATCTTTGGATCCCGCGCGTTCTCCGCAAGAGAACATCGATGCTCTGTACCGGCGAGCGCGGAAGACGGCTCGCGCTGCAGCCAATGCCGACAGGAGCAAGCCCGCTTTGCAGCAACAGTTAGATGAATGCGAGGAACGGCTCAGCCACCTGAACGACCCGAGTCTCACCGAGGAAGGGTTGAACGCTATCCAAGCCGCTGTCGGACAGCCCCCCGGCGATCTTGCGAAGCGCCGTGCCGTCCAGCCACGGCGCCTGCCCTATCGTGAGTTTACCATCGGCAACGAGACGATCCTGGTGGGGAAATCGAGTCGCGACAACGATGAACTGACATTGCGGATTGCGAGCCCGGACGATCTGTTCTTCCACGCCAGTCAGTCGGGCGGGGCACACGTCATCCTCAGACGCGGTGCGAAAGGAAGAATTGTCGGACAGGAAACGATCGTCGCCGCTGCCCAGATTGCCGCATTCTTCTCGAAAGCCCGGCACTCGACACTGGTGCCGGTTGTCTACACTGAGACACGCCATGTACGCAAGCCGCGCAAGGCGCCGGCCGGGCTCGTGCAACTCACGCATGAAAAGTCCATCATGGTCCGCCCGATTCAACCAGCCGGATTTCAGGCCAGCAATGAGAAGAATTGAGCTTGAGCGCTCTTCTGCCGGTCGTTATATTGACCGACAAGAGGATAGACAGGGTATCACTTCTCATGCGACTGAAAATCATCATCCTCGTGCTGCTGATGGCCGTTTTCGGCGGTCTCGTATACAAGTTCATCACAAGACCGGCTGATGAAGCGAGCAGCGGCACCGCATCGCCCGCCGCCACAACGGACGCCAAGAAAATCAGCGATGATCAGCTGGTCAGCGCTTACGTTGCACTGGCGACCTTGGCGGAGTCAACGCCGATCGGCACGCCCGAATACGAACGGGAAAAGACAAGAGTGCTGGGCGCGATTGGTATTGAACCCGGGCAACTGGAGAAAACTCTGGCCGAGTACAACGAACATCCCGAACAATGGCGCCCGATCTGGGATCGCATCCAAGAGGAGTTGGCGAAGCGATCCGGTGAACAGGGTGGGAGCGCGACCCCAAAGGGATCACGAGATTCCTCTTGAGTTTCCCCGCAGTACCAGGGCAGTCGGACACTGACAGAAAGAAGAACGGCCCATCCTGGTCGTTGGGTAATGGCGGGGAATGGATCGTGAATCGCCACTCACCGATCTCCGTCTGTGGTATACTGGATCTTACAAACCCGCATGGGATGACCGAACGCCGGGAATTGGCGTCACATTATAGGTCATCAGCGACATCGCAGGTGAAAGCGCCCTTGATGTGGCAAATCTCCCACCGCTTGGACGACCTCGACGGAGTAATCGCCACAGCATCAAACCGGAATTCGGTCCGCGGATCATTCCACTGCGACAAGTAAGCGAGCGCCGCCTTGATGACGGCCGCCTGCTTGCGGGGCGTTATCCAATTGAGGGGATCGCCGAATTTCTCTGTCCGTGCCATTTTGACTTCGACAAAGGCGATGCAGCCGCCATCGCGGACGATCAGGTCGATCTCGTTTCGGGATGAGGGCGACCGCCAGTTGCGCGCCAGGATCTGGCAACCCTCACGTTCGAGATAGTGTGCGGCGAGATCCTCCCCCTGTCGGCCGACCGTGCGACTCGGAGGTGAAGCCTCGCCGATTTTCCTCGCCGAGGGCTTTCTTCGGGCCTCCGATGGGCAATGGCGGTCCTTGCTACCTGCTGCCGCAGAATCAATCTCTGTCATGGAGCACTTCCGGCGCCGGTCTGTCGGCGCTCAAAAAGCAAGACGGTTCTGCTGCCATTCTCTGACCGGCGAAAAACTTTGGCGGTGGATGGGGGATGGACCATGTTGCTGCAGTGCGGCCAAGTGTTCTACTGTCGCGTATCCTTTGTGCCGTGCAAAACCGTACTCGGGGAAAGTCGCATCGTACTCTTCCATGATCCGATCCCGGACTTCCTTGGCGAGGATAGAGGCACAGCCGATTGAGACACAGAGCCGGTCGCCGTCAATGATAGCGCGCTGCGGGAGTTCGACCTCGGGGACAAGAAACTTGCCGTCGACAAGAACCGCATCCGGGGTAAACGGGAGACCGCCAAGCGCCTGGCGCATCGCCAGGAAAGTGGCCCCGAGGATGTTGTACCGGTCGATGTCCTCCGGACCGACGACACCGACGGCCCAGGCAACTGACTGGTGGCTGATCCGGGGAAACAGTTCCAGCCGCTGTTGCGGGGATAGCGCCTTCGAATCGGTGACACCGGTGGGATCGAAATCGGGCGACAGGATGCAGGCAACCGCAACGACCGGCCCCGCCAGAGGACCGCGTCCGACTTCGTCGATACCCGCCACGTGCCACTGTCCGGACTCCCAGAAACCCCGCTCGTAACGCCAGCGGTCGGAACCGGCGTTCTGCTTTTTCGCGACGTGCGTCACGTCAGTTCACCATCGGCGATCAGGCGGCAGATAGCCACAGGGTCACCGGGAATGCAATCACGCCGGGACGCGATTGGCCTACTTGGTCTCTTGCTGGCGTTCTTTCAAACGGGCTGATCTGCCGGTCAAGTCACGCAGATAGAACAGCTTCGCCCGTCGGACCTTCATCATCTTCAGCACTTCGACCTTCGCCAGATTGGGAGAGTGCAGCGGGAATGTGCGCTCGACACCGATCCCCTGGGAGACTTTGCGGACGCTGAACGTGGCGCCGGAGCCATCGCCGCGCCGCTGGATGACGGTCCCTTGGAAGATCTGGATTCGCTCCTTGTCGCCTTCCTTGATTTTCACATGGACGCGCACGAGATCGCCGGGGTTGAACTTTACGGCTTTTTCGGGCGCCGGGCTCAGACCGATGGTGGACAGATTGGACATGATGTCTCTCCTTATCATTTAGTTTGTGTCAGCATGAGTAACGGCTGGAAGGGAAACTCGTTTCTTTGTCTGCCCGTCGCTGGCATCCCCGGTCCCGGGTTGTACCTCATCAATCAGGGCGGGGCGGAAGCGAAGAGTTGTCTCGCGCGCCTTCTGATCCCGCCATGCGGTGACGTTTGCATGATGACCGGACACAAGCACATCAGGGACTTCCAATCCACGCCAGTTTTGCGGGCGGGTGTAGTGGGGCGGACCGAGTCCACGGCGGACAAAGGAATCACCGCGGCCCGATTCCTCGTTGCCAAGAAAACCGGGCAGGTGTCGCGCCACTGCATCAACAATCACCATGGCGGGCAGTTCACCGCCGGAAAGAATATAATCGCCGATACACAGCCGTCGCGGACGAAAGTGGTCGTAAATCCTTTCATCGACCCCGGTATAGCGCCCGCAGACAAAGACCAAGACCATCTGGGCCGACAGTTCTTCGGCAACGGTTTGGTCAAACAGGTCACCGCGTGGCGTGGGAATGATGATCACCGGTGATTCGGCCTGGGTGATGGAAGACGAAACCGACTCGATGGCGCGTGCCACCGGCTCCACCTTGAGAATCATCCCGCCGCCGCCGCCGTAGGGCGTGTCGTCAAGCGTCTGGTGCGGATCATCAGCAAAGTCCCGCAGGTTGCGAACATTGATCCGCAGGATTCCCTGGGCAATGGCGCGCGCCATCATTGATTCCCCCAAGAATCCGTCAAACATGCCCGGAAAGGCGGTAAAGATCTCGACTCTCATGACAGCGCCTGCAATCAGACCGGAATCTTCCGTCATTCGAGCAACCCCGGTATCGGTTCGATGGTCATCTGGCCGGATCCCAGATCGATGCTTCTGACAATCTGTTCGGTGGCTGGAATCAGGTGTTCTTTGTCCCCATTACGAACAGCATAGACATCATTCGCCGGTCCATCGATGATTGATTCAACGGTACCCACAATTTCACCACCCGTCGTCACGACGCTCAGACCGATGATCTGGTCATAGAAGTACTGTCCCTCAGGCAACTCGATACGTTCCGACGCGTCGATCTCGAGTTCTCCGCCAACCCATGGGCGGACGTCTTCAGGGCTGGTAATCTCCCCTGTCTGGATAATGACGTTTCCCGCAGCCGCACGGACTTCGGTGACAGTCACCGCGAGGGTCTTAGGCCCGCGGGTCAGCACAACGTCATGCAGCCGGGAAAAGCGCTCGACGTCTTCGGCATAAGGCCGCACACGAAATGCCCCGGCCACCCCATGCGCACGGCCGATCCGTCCCAGTTGCACGCGGTCCTGCTTCACCATACGATTCGATCACTCCCGTTCCCCGATTCTCTGCGGGATCAGGCGGCAGGCGGCGCCTCCGGGGCACCAGCCGCTGCCTTTTCTGTCATACGTGCACGCGCCTTGGCCTTGACCTTGTGCGGACGCTCTGTAATGGTCTCTGCCAGCGTCATCGAGGAGATATCTTCCCCTTTCTGCGCCTTTTCCCAGATCACCGAGAGCCCGGTATGCTTGAACAACGCCGCGACCGTATCCGAGGGCGTGGCGCCCCGCTGAAGCCAGGCGATGGTTTTGGGCAGATCGAGCTTCACCTTGGCGGGCTTGTTCAGCGGACGGTACCATCCCAGGATTTCCAGAAACCGGCCGTCGCGGGGCATACGCGAGTCGGTCGCCACGAAACGAAACATCGGCTGTTTCTTCTTGCCGGTCCTGCGCAGACGGATCTTGACAGACACAACTTACCTCCTTTGAAAACACATGATTTCAGTAGATGCTACGGACCATCTCGACAAAGCGTTTCTCATCTCTTGCAAGACCCCGTCAGAAGGGCATGGGCAACCGAGGCATCCCCTTCAGTCCACCCTTGCCCATCGTTTTGATCATTTTTTGCATGGCAGCAAACTGTTTGAGCAGCCGGTTCACATCCTGCACCGTATTGCCGCTTCCCTTGGCGACACGCAGCCGTCGTGATCCATTGATGAGCTCCGGGCGTCGTCTTTCCTCTCCGGTCATCGAGAGGATCATCGCCTCCATGCGCTTCTGCGAGCGCTCGTCGATCGTCAGTCCTTTGATCTTCGACATTCCCGGAATCATGCCCAGAACGGATTCGAGCGGCCCCATCTTCTTCAGTTGCTGCAACTGATCGTAGAAGTCCTGCAGATCAAACTGGGCTTTGCGGAATTTTTCTTCCCATTGCTCCGCCTGCCGCTGGTCGATAGTATCCTGGGCCTTTTCCACAAGGCTGACGACATCGCCCATCCCGAGAATCCGCGACGCCATCCGGTCGGGGTGAAACGGCTCGAGGTTCTCGATCTTCTCCCCCGTCCCAACAAACAGAATGGGAACACCGGTGACCTTGACCACAGAGAGCGTGGCGCCACCCCGGGCATCGCCGTCGATCTTGGTAAAAACGATACCGTCAATCCCCACACGTTCGGCAAACGCCGTCGCGGATGTTACGGCATCCTGTCCGGTCATGGCATCAGCCACGAAGAAAGTCTCCGTGGGATGTAGGCGATTCTTGATGGCGGCAACTTCGGTCATCAGCTCATCGTCGACATGCAGCCGCCCTGCTGTATCCAGTATCACGAGGTCCGCGCCCGCGCGCGTCGCCGCATCCAAGCCGGCAACAGCGACATCTTCTGGGGACCCACCGCCAGAATGGACCGGAATCCCGAGCTGACGGCCAAGAGTACACAACTGCTCGATGGCGGCCGGACGGGCCAGATCGGCCGCGATCAGGAATGGCCGCCGTCCCGCCTTCGCAAAGCGCCCCGCCAGCTTGGCGCAGGTCGTCGTCTTGCCGGATCCCTGCAACCCGATCAGCATCCAGACCGTCGGAGCGGGTGGCTTGGCGAATCGCACCGGACGATGCTGGCCACCGAGCAGATCGACGAGCCGGTCGTAAATAATCTTGATGATCTGCTGTCCCGGTGAGATCGATTGCAAGACTTTCTCACCCAGACTCTCTTTCTCAACGCCATCCAGGAAGCTCTTGACGACTTTGTAATTGACATCCGCTTCGAGCAGCGCCCGACGCACCTGTTTGAGCGCATCTTGTACGTTGGACTCGGTGATCTTCCCGTGTCCACGCAGTGTCTTGAAGACGTTTTCGAAGCGTTCTGTCAGATTTGAAAACATGCTCTACCGCTCTCGCTGCCCAACGGTTTGACCATCGGTCGGCCAAGAAATCCCAAATTCACGCCAAGTGTTTCCTTGATTTGGCGCAAACACTAAACATACTCTCTTTCTGCACGAATTCAATGCGAAAACATTGTGGCGCATTCGTGGCGACATTACCCGGTTGAGCAGAAAGTGCCGGACATCAGCGCGCCCAGTTCGTCCATATCTCATTGCGGTTTAATGCATTACAGTAACTCACGAGGTCAATTCACCGGTCCCGCGAGATTACGAAATCGATCTCGGCGCCCTCGGTGAGACCCTCACCAGGAGCAAAGGATTGAGATACGATGGTACCGGGGAGCAAAGTCGTGTCGAAACGGCGTTCGATCGAGCCAACAAGCAGGCCCCGTTGCCGAAGGGTGTCACGCGCTTCCTCGATATTCAACCCAATCAGATTCGGGCAGTACGGTATGGCAGATTCGGGGGCGTGATTGACCAGCAGATTGACGGCACCCCCTTTCGTCAGACTGCTCCCGGAACTTGGTATCGTTCCCACAATAGCGCCGTCCGGCAGGGCATCATCATACGCAACCGCAGTTCCTCCGACCGTCAAACCAACCTGCTCGAGCATCAACTCCGCCTGACGTATGCTTTCGCCCCGGACTCGCGGGACATCGATCAGTTCAGAACCACGGGAAAGCACAACACTGAAAGTCCGCCCGATCTTGATTGGCGCCCCCGCGGGAGGACGCTGCTCGAGGACCGTCCCGTCGGGACGGTCCGCAGAGAACCGTCGTTCTGCGACCTTTACGAAGGACCTGTTTCCCGTGGCGGTCGACTGTGCCGCAGCAAGTGATAACCCCGTGAGAGTAGGCGCCGGGAATTCCATGCCGTGACGTGTCCACAGGGGCATGATAAGATAGTCAACCAGACCAATGATGCCCGCGACGACCACTATCGGTGCCACGCACCAGATCAACAGGCGTCGCAGCGGGACTCGGCGATCGGGGATGGCCGGTTCGGAGGGATCAGTCATGCCGGCTCCCGCTTGCAAAAGCGTGCGGCGAAAACGCCATCCAGACCGTCCTGAGGTGGTTGCGTCGCCACGAAACCTTCGGGGGTCACATAGCGCCGCGGAACCAGGCCGGCCGCGGATTCAAGAATGAATGACGGATTGGCTTCAAGGAATGCCCGCACAACATCTTCGTTTTCCTGCCGCGTCAATGTGCAGGTTGCGTACACGAGAATGCCACCCGGTGCCACGTGCGTGGCGGCGACGTTGATCCAGATCCTCTGCGAACGCGCGAGGCGGGCAATATCTTCCGGCGTCTTGGTCCAGCGGACCTCTGGGTTCTTGGGCAGGGTGCCGAGGGCCGAACAGGGGACATCGGCCAAGACACGTGCAGCGGTCCGATCTCCCAACGTGGCCATGTCGGCTTCAATGGGGAGGATGTTCACGGCCTCGAAACGTTCCTTGTTCTCGCGCAGCCGTTTCAGCCGCTCGGGATTCTTGTCGACGGCCAGCACTTGTCCGGCCGGACCAACCTTCTCCGCCATGATTAGCGACTTTCCTCCCGGAGCGGCGAATAGATCGATGACGATGTCACCGGGCTGCGGGTCCAGTAGCGCGACAACGAGTCCCGACGCGGGATTCTGCACCCATCCGAGCGGTTCCTTGTAAAGCGGCGAATCGGCAGCAAGGGCAGCGGTTTCCACAGCAGTGTACTCCGGGAACTCATGATGGGGACGGGCCGGAGACAGATGGATCTCCTGCAAGAGCGCATTGACACGCTCCAGTCCGCCACGGCCGCTCGCCAAACGGAAGTAATAATGTGGCGGGGCATTCGCCCACCGCGTGATGCGCTCTGCGGCGTCATGTCCAAATCGCTCAAGGAGCAGGTTCACCAGCCAGTCGGGCATCGAAAGCTGTTCACCCAGACTGAGCGATGGCTGCGCGGTGTCCGTTTGCTGAGTCAGCGCCTCTTTCTCGCGCGCGGCACGCCGAAGAACCGCGTTCACCAGTCCGGCGATACCCTGATGCGACGCCACCTTGGCGGCATCGACTGCGGTGGACACAGCCGCATGGGGGGGGATGCGATCACAATCGAGAATCTGGAAGAGGCCGAACCGGAGAATCCACTGCACGGCTGGATTGAGCCCTTCAGACTTTCCTCCGGTGAGTTCCCGCGCCTGCGCATCAAGACGGCGGTACTGCCGCAGGACACCGGAAGCCAGATGAATCGCCAGCGCGCGATCACGCGGCGTCAATCCTGCCAGACCCGGATGACACTTCCAGATCTGTTCGAATCGTGCTTCACCGCGAAACGCCTGTGTGGCCAGGTCATAGGCAACCGCACGCGCATTCCCCTGTCCAAACGGATTGACTGCTGGGGATGGACGCGGTGCGTGCCCGCGAAGACGATGTGGATTCGGTTGCATATTCACTCAGGTGCGTCAGGGGACGTCACTTCCCCAAGCATCATACGGCAAAGTGAGCGCATTTGATCCACACGAACAAGCACAGAATGACGTCAGGTCAGCCCGGGAAGATTGATACCATGTTGGTTGGCACAGGTGATGGCATCCTCATATCCCGCATCGGCATGGCGCATGACGCCGGTTCCCGGATCATTTACCAGAACGCGCGCGATCCGTCCTGCGGCATCATCGCTGCCATCCGCGACGACAACCATACCGGCATGGATTGAAAGACCCATGCCGACCCCGCCACCTTGATGGATCGACACCCATCCGGCGCCGGAGACGGCGTTCAACAGCCCGTTCAAGAGCGGCCAATCTGCGACCGCATCCGATGTGTCCTTCATCGCTTCCGTCTCGCGGTTGGGGGACGCGACCGATCCACAGTCGAGGTGATCCCGGCCAATAACAATAGGCGCTGAGATCCTGCCCTGCTTGACCAGATTGTTGATGATCAGGCCAAAGCGGTCGCGTTCACCATATCCCAGCCAGCAGATTCGCGCTGGCAGGCCCTGGAATCTGACCTTCTCTGATGCCAACCGAATCCACCGGCATAGCGGCTCGTTGTCCGAAAACTCGTCAATGATCACCCGGTCGGTGACGGCAATGTCATGGGGGTCGCCGGAAAGAGCTACCCAGCGGAACGGACCTTTGCCGAGACAGAACAGAGGTCGTATGTAGGCGGGGACAAATCCCGGGTACGTGAACGCGTCGACGAAACCCGCTTTTTTCGCCTGCCCGCGGAGATTGTTACCATAGTCAAAGGCAATGGCTCCCGCCTTCTGCATCGCCACAATCGCCTCGCAATGGCAAGCCATCGAAGCAAAGGATCGTTTGATGTAGTCCGCCGGATCCTCGCTTCGCAACCGCAACGCCTCTTCGAAAGGCATCCCGGCAGGGACATACCCATTCAGTTCATCGTGAGCAGAAGTCTGATCCGTGACGATGTCCGGGATCTCTCCCTGTGAGACAAGAACCGGCAGGACATCGGCAGAGTTGCCCACCAGTCCAATTGACAGAGGTTGTTTCGATTTAACCGCATCTCTGACCCACCGCAGCGCCTCGTCCAGAGACGTCGTCTTGCGATCACAATAGGCGTTTGCCAAGCGGCGGTCGATGCGGGCTGGATCGACCTCCACAATCAATGCGACACCGCCGTTGAGGGTGACTGCCAGGGGCTGCGCGCCACCCATTCCGCCCATGCCGCCGGAAAGTACCCATCGGCCGGAGAGGTCGCCGCCAAAATGACGGGAAGCGACCGCCGCCAGTGTCTCGTAGGTCCCCTGCAGAATGCCCTGAGTGCCGATGTAGATCCATGATCCCGCGGTCATCTGGCCATACATCATCAAGCCAAGCGCATCCAGCCGCCGGAACTCCTCCCAGTTGGCCCACTGCCCCACGAGATTGGAGTTGGCGATCAGAACACGGGGCGCCGAAGGTTGTGTCTTGAAAATGCCGACAGGTTTCCCTGACTGCACGAGAAGTGTCTCGTCGTTCTCCAGTTGCTTCAGACTGGTGACAATGCGCTGGAAACAGTCCCAATTCCGCGCTGCTTTGCCCGATCCGCCGTAGATGATCAATTGTTCGGGAAGTTCCGCCACCTCCGGATCGAGGTTGTTGCAGAGCATGCGCAGCGCCGCTTCCTGGATCCATCCTTTGCAGGTGCGCTGATTCCCTCGCGGAGCGCGAACTGGCGTGTAAGCGGGTTGCGTTTTGGCACCACTTGAATCACGTGTGCGGATGGCTTCCATGGAGCATCTCTCTCTCAGGAGAAAGGCGTTATGCAACCTTGGTTACAACCTTTTGCTGGTCCATGAGCGATGACAGGCACTGCTGGTGCAGCACACGTAGTTCGGCCATGGACTCGTTGATGAACGGCCGCAGAATGAAACGGTCACTGTCGGTCACGCAGCCGACGACCTTGAACGGGACCGCCGCACGCGCGGCGGCACCGGCCAGCGCGGCCTGATCACCCGAATCGAAGGAAATCACAATACGTGACTGGCTTTCCCCAAAGAGCAGCGCACTGGGACGCAAAGCGATCCCATCAACGCTGGCGTCGATGCCCCAGCAATGCGCGTCGTCATCGATGCATGATTCAAATAAGGCCACGGCCAGACCGCCATCGGAACAATCATGGGCGGAGCGTATCCAGCCGGCGCGGATGACCTTCAGGAGGTACTGTTGCGTGCGGCGTTCGAGCGCCAGATCCAGAACCGGGATGTCGCCGGTGACCAGTCCGTGAATGGTTCTCAGATATTCTGTCCCGCCGATTTCGTCTTTGGTCTCGCCGAGAATGGCGATGCAGTCTCCCGCGTTACGAAAACGGCCGGTCGTTATCAGAGCCAGATCCTCGATCTTTCCAATCATACCGATCGTGGGTGTAGGATAGACGGCGCGTTCAGCGTCCTCATTGTAGAAACTGACATTCCCGCCGGTGACAGGCGTCTCGAAAAACCGGCACGCCTCGCCCATCCCTCGGACACATTCCGCGAAGTGGTAGTACATTTCCGGCTTGTAGGGATTGCCAAAGTTCAGACAGTTGGTGATGGCCAGAGGCCGGGCGCCCACGCAGACGAGATTGCGCGCCGCCTCGGCGACTGCGATCTGTGCACCGCGCCGGGGGTTCAGATAACAGTAGCGGCCGTTGCCGTCGGTGACAGCCGCGAGCGCCGTGCTGGTCTTGCGAATGCGCACGACACCGGCATCCATCCCCGGTCCCATCGTGGTGCAGGTGCGCACACTGGTATCGTACTGGCGATAGACCCACGCCTTGTCCGCTAGATTCGGCGAACTGAGCAGCGTGCGCAGGACAGTTCCCATGCTGGGGGGAACCGGCACGCTCGCCAGATCAAATGTACGCGCCTCATCGAGGTAGGCGGGGCGACACTCGGCGCGTTTGTATTGCGGCGTCCGTCCGCCCAAAGCGAGCGCATCCGCCGGAATGTCGGCCTTGGGCTCGCCATTGTGTTCGACAACCAGACGTCCACCCTCGATGACCTCGCCAATAACAGCGGCATCGAGTTGCCACTTGGCAAAGATCGCTCGCACGCTGTCCTCGCATCCGGGCTTGACGATGACGAGCATGCGCTCCTGAGATTCGGACAGCAGAATCTCGTACGGCGTCATACCCGTTTCCCGCACCGGCACACGACCGGTGTCGATGCGCATGCCATGTCCGCCCCGGAAGGCGGTCTCGGAACAAGAACACGTGATCCCGGCCGCACCCATGTCCTGTATGCCCACCAGCAAGTCGGCATCGATCATTTCAAGCGTTGCTTCAAGGAGGAGTTTCTCAGTGAACGGATCGCCAATCTGAACCGAAGGACGCCGCGCCGCAGATGCCGCCGAGAGTTCCTCGGAGGCAAATGTAGCGCCATGGATGCCATCGCGCCCGGTCTTCGATCCCACGACGAACACCGGCGCCCCGACGATGGAGGCAACGGCCCGCGCGATCTTGTCGGTGCGGACCAGGCCGATGGCCATGGGGTTCACCAGTGGGTTGCCGGTATAGGCGTCTTCGAACACGATCTCACCACCGACGTTGGGCACGCCGAAGCAGTTGCCATAATCGCCAACGCCACGGACGATGCCGTCGATCAAGTACCTGACACGCGGGTTGTTCGGGTCACCAAAACGGAGAGAATCCAAGATCGCGATGGGCCGCGCACCCATCGTGAAGATGTCGCGCAAGATGCCACCGACTCCTGTCGCTGCACCCTGGTATGGCTCAACGGCCGACGGATGGTTGTGCGATTCGATCTTGAAAACGACGGCCCAGCCATCGCCCCAGTCGACCACACCGGCATTCTCCTCCCCCGCCTTAGCGAGCATCATCGGACCTTCGCGCGGCAGCGTCTTAAGCAGAACAATCGAGTTCTTGTAGGAGCAGTGCTCCGACCACATCAC
>JAVHPP010000180.1:0-25156 GCA_036170655.1 Candidatus Zixiibacteriota bacterium
ATCAGGCCGAGCACTGTTGCCAGCGAGGTCATCACGATCGGCTTGAGACGTATCATCCCGCCCTGAACGACGGCTTCATGCAGCGGGACGCCCTTCATGCGCAGGTGATTTGTGTAGTCGACCAGCAGGATGCCGTTGCTGACCACGATGCCCACCATGATGATGACGCCTTGAAAGGACGTGACGGACAGCGTTGTGCCGGTCAGGAAGAGCATCCAAAACACGCCGACGATTCCGAGCGGCACGGTGAACATGATGATGAACGGATCGAGGAGCGATTGGAACTGCGAGGCCATCACGACGTACACCAGCAGGATTGCCAGACCGAACGCCAGGAGCAACACACGGAATGTGCTCTGTTGCTGCTGGACATTTCCACCCAGTTTCACCTCGAAACCGGAGGGGATAGACATTTGGTCGATCCTGGCTTGTATGTCGGCGGCGACACTTCCCAAGTCGCGTCCCGTGACGTTCGCCGTGACGTCGATCAGCCGCTGCTGGTACTTGCGGTCGATCTGGACTGGGGCGCTCGCCTTCTCGATGGTCGCGAGATTGCCGAGGGGAATCTGCTGACCCTCGTTGTTGGTGAGCATGATGTTCTTCAGGTCTTCGATCTTGGAACGGTAGTTTTCGCTCAGACGGACAAGAATGTTGTACTGATTTCCATTCACCGGATCAGTGTAAAGCGATGCGACCGACCCGTTGATGCAGGTGTTGATGGTGTTGGCGATCTGGGCGACATTGACGCCGAGAATGCCGGCACGGTCGCGGTCGATCTTGACGCGCAATTCGGGCAGCTTGTCCTCGCGGCTCACCTGAACATCGGTGGCGCCGGGTGTGGAACGCACAATGGCGGCGATCTCTTTGGCCAGCGCGCTGCCTGTCTCCAAATCGAAGCCGCGAATCTCGACGTCAATCGGGGCGGACGATCCAAAGTTCAGCAGAAACCGGAGAATGCCGCCGGGGCTCAGGAAGACAGAGGCGCCGGGGATGGCCATCAGTTTGGGCCGGACCGCCTTCACGATCTCGAAGACGCTCCGTTTCCGCTGGTCCACCGGCACCAGGGCCACCTGAATCTGGGCCGCGTGGCTGCCGGAATTGCGGCTGAAAAGATTGCCGCTGCGGGACGACGGGACGCCGACATCGGTGATCATGTCCTGAATCTCGGGCACTTCCCGTTGCAGAACCTGTTCGGCCTGCCGCATGAAGCGGTCGGTCTCCTCGGCCCGCGTCCCAACAGGGAGTTTCACTGTGACATTGAACTGGCCCTCGTCCTGATCGGGGAAAAACTCCGTGCCAATGAACTTGAACAGCCCCAGAGAGAGCACCGCTGTCCCGATGATCGTGCCGATGACGAGCCGCCGGTGTTTCAACGCCCAGCGTAACCGGCCCGCATACCACTGATCCACGGCCTCGATGGCATCGTGTGCGCGCACGCGAATCCGGTCCGAGAGGACACGCGATTCGCGATTGAGCGTTTTCTCGGGCGGGAGAAACTGGAGGCACATGAGCGGCGTCAGCGTCCGCGAAACAAAGAAAGATCCAAAAAGTGCGACGGTAATCGTAATGGCCAGCGGAATGAACAGCAGCTTGGCAATGCCGGTGACAAAGACGATGGGCAGGAATACGATCACGGTGGTGAGGGTGGACACAAAGATGGGCGCGGCGACTTCTTTGGCGGCTTCGAGGGTGCCCTGAAGCTTGGACTGGCCGGCCTTGCGTTCGTTGTAGTGGCGTGATATGGCCTCCAACTCGACGATGGAGTCGTCGACCAGCCGCCCGACAGCGAGCGCCAGTCCTCCGAAAGTCATGATGTTGAGCGTGACGTTGCCGAAGCGGAACCAGATGAAGGCAATCAGGATCGACATCGGAATGGCCACGAGAATAATCAGCGTTCCCCGCAGGTTGCGCAGGAACATGAGGATGATGAGCATCGCGAGGATGCCGCCCAGCAGCGCCTCCCGCTTGAGACCGGAGATCGTTTGCTTGATGTACATCGCCTGGTCGAATGACAGCGACATCTGGACTGTTTCGGGAATGCCAATGAGCTTCGGCAACGCCTTGAGAACATTGTCAACCACCTGGATCGTATTGGCGTTCGCCAGCTTCTGCACGCGCATCGACAGACCGGGCTTGCCGTTGATGCGCACGAGTTCGGTCTGCTCCTGGTAGCTGTCTTCGACGGCGCCGATGTCTTTGATACGAATGGGAATGCCGTTGATCTTCTTGATGATGATATCTTCGAGGGGCTTGACCATGTTGAAGCGGCTCTCCGTCTTCAACGAGTAGTCGAAGGTTCCCGTCTTCAGATCGCCCGAGGGAATGATGAGATTGGAATTCGCGATCGCGTTGAGCACCGCCTGAATGGGGAGGGCCAGAGCGTCGATGCGGTTGCGGTCCAGCGTGACGTGGATCTCACGGATGCGCCCGCCGACAACCTGGGCCGAGGCGACGCCGGGCAAATGTTCGATCTGCGGCTCGATGACATTCACGGCCAGATCATACAGATCCCGCTCGTCGATGTCGCCGGAGACGGCGATATTGCAGACCGGAATGTTCGTGAGGTCGAAACGCAGCACAACCGGCTGCGACACGCCGGCCGGCAACTGGTTGAGGATGCGGTTGACACGCTGGATGACATCCACCAAACCAACATTGAGGTCGGCATCCCAGTTGAAGTTGATGCGGACTTGGGAAACGCCTTCGCGGGTTGTCGATTGAACATAGTCGACGTCGTTGACCGAACTGACGGCACGCTCGGTGACCACGGTGACCGACTGCTCCATGTCCAGCGGGCCCGCGCCGGAGTAGAAGATGATCGTGCTGACAACCGGGATTGTGATGTTCGGCAGCAGGTCCACGGGAAGCTGCTGCAGGGAAACAACCCCCAACACCAGGATCGTCAAGGCAAACAACACTGTTGAGATTGGATAGCGGAGCGCGAGGCGGGTCAGCCACATGTTGTACTCAGCTCACTTCTGGATGGCCACCGAGCCGCCGTCTTTGATGAATTGCTGGCCGGTCGTAATCACGTTCTCGTCGCCGGTCAAGCCAGAGACAATCTCCGTACGGGATTGCTGTTCGCTGCCTGCCGTGACAGC
The DNA here is from genome assembly GCA_036170655.1 of Candidatus Zixiibacteriota bacterium. Lineage (GTDB taxonomy): Bacteria > Zixibacteria > MSB-5A5 > WJJR01 > WJJR01 > JACRMA01. The sequence goes on from JAVHPP010000180.1 coordinate 3,102, forward strand.
TCGTCGTCGCGCGGTCGTGCTGTCGGCGACGTAGACAAACTGCCCCTTATCGTCCTTCAGCAACGCCTGTGACGGTACGGTGATCGCGTCAGGGCGCTCGCCGACCGACAGGGAAATGGCGGCGAACATCCCGGGCTTGAGGATGCGATCGGGGTTCGGGACGTCGATCTCAATGGCCATTGTTCGTGTCGCCGGATCAACGGCCTGACTCAGACGCGTAATGGCGCCGGTGAACACTTTATCGGGGATGGCGTCAACCGAAATCGTGGCCTTGACGCCGACATTAACGACCGGAACATCCTTTTCCAGTACGTAGGCGATGATCTTCACGGTCGAGAGGTCCATGAGCGTGAACAGCGTCACATTGTTGGCCGTGATCTGAGCCCCGGCATCGAGATAGCGGCGCGTCACGAATCCCGCGAAGGGGGCGGTGATCCGTGCATAACCGAGGCGTGTCAGGGCCACGTTATGGTTGGCTTCAGCGACGCGCATCGCGGTCTCGGCGTTGTCCAGGTCTTGTTTGGACGCCAGGCTGCGCCCGAACAGGTCTTTGAACCGTTCGTAATTGGCTTTTGTGTTGCGAAATGTCGCATCCGCTTGTTGCGACTGCTCGGCCAGCTCTGTAGTGTCGATCAACGCCAGGAGCTGACCTTCGCGCACATAGTCCCCCATGCTGACATACACCCGATCGAGATTGCCGTAGACTTTGGAAAAGATCTGCGCCTGCTGGATCGGGAAAACATCGCCGGTCAGAAGAACGGTCTGCTGGATATCCTGCCGCTGGGGCTTCTCCACTCTGACCAGCGCGGACATCTGGCGGCGTGTATCAGGCGGCGTCTTGCGGGCAATGATCTTGATTGCGGCCACGACGATGAGGACGAGAACGATGAGACTGGTGGCGAGCGCTTTTCTGTTCATGGCAATGTCTTAGGATTGAGACCTGCGATCTGAGCGTGGCAGGGTCCCTTCTCCCGGCTGTCCAGACCCGCCACTGCCGCAGGTCAATTATATACTCTGGAAGAGGGAGAAATGCCGAAATAATTGCAGCACGAGCGACACCCGAGCAGAGTTGACCTTCATGGGGACCAGTCCCAGCGTGGGACGGACCTGGTCACATCCGCGAATAGAAGTCAGCGGCATCCCTTGCCGGGCTGGCAGGGATCGCAGGGCTGCGGTCCGCCGTTGAACAGGTGATCGATCAGGAAGACGAGGTCGAGCACGTCCCTGGCACAGTCGCAGTTGACATCGGAACGTCCGACATGGGGGCATGTCGCATCAACCGTATCCTTGGCACCACTGAAAATGATATCTGTTACCAGCGCGAGATCGAGCACATCGCGCGATCCGTCACAGAGCTGGTCACCGTGGCAGGGGCAGGAACAGGGTGAGCCGGAGGCGACAAGGGATATCGGATCAGAGTGTGGGGAATAGTTTCCAGTCTGATCTTCCGCCATGACAAGATACGTGTATTCGCTCGTGCCATCGGAGGTTGTGTCTGTGAAACTCGCGTCGGCCACACCGTGACTGTTCAGACTGCCAGTGGGGTCATCCAGTCTTCGGAAGACGCTGTTATTGGAGGTGACACGACGGTACACGTGGTATGTCTGACCGGCTTGGGCAGTCCACGATAGCCGGATCTGGCTTGCGGACAAGACTTGGGCGGCCAGTCCGACGGGCCGCGCGGGAAAGACAAACGGGCTCAGCAGAATGTCTTCCTGTTGGAAGGAATTGGCCGGGATGGGATTTGCAAGGTGATCGGCCTGACCGAGCGCCGGATTGGTATAGAAATAGTCGTAGGGCCGGCCCGCCACCTCGGTGGTATAGTTCTGGAAATCGTCGAACCAGTGGAGGCCGTCATACCCCGCACCGGTGCTGGATTCGATGCGAATTTCCTCGTCGGTGTGGTCAAGGAACCCAACCCAACTCAATTCTGGAGCCGACGGGTTCGTTAAGTCGGCATTGCGCACCGCGCCAAAGATGCTTCCCTGCGGGAATGTGACCTCGGGGAGCGCCGACAGAGCCAGGCCCACGGTCAGAGCGACAAGCCGGAATCGTGGTGAGGAAGCACGCATATAATTGAATTCGGTCAGAAACGACATCGCCGTCACATCCGGACACAAGATACTCGATTCTGCCCATTCGGCCAGTGGTCAACGGGATAAACTGAGAGAGGTTTGCATAAGAAATGCACAACCTGCAATCTCTCGTCGGCAGAATGAAGTTCGTAGGGGCACGGCTTGCCGTGCCCGTTGGGGCAGGAGCGCGTAACCAAGTCGGGCACGGCAAGCTGTGCCCCTACCCAGGCCGCGTCACTTGTCGGCTTGTCCCATTCTTTATGCAAGGATCAATAACGTGAGAAAAACCCTGTAATTTCGGCTTGACAGCCCGGAGGCGCTGGTTATCTTCGAGCTACACTGGGGAAGGAGGTGGTCCAATGGGTTTATGCAGGATCAGTGAGGTGACCGAGGCTTAGCGCCCGGCGTCATTGATAGGCCATCCGCAACACGGATGGGTTGGAGCGGGCCTTAGGCCAATCCCAACGGTTCACCGTGAACCGTTCACCGTGAACGGTTCGCCACAAACATCCCGCCCGCTGCTTGATTGCAGTGGGCGGGATTCTCTTTTGTCCTCGCTGCCGTGGGGCCGTGCCACGGGCGTCCCGCCCGTGGCCCGCGCGAGGGGAAAGTGACTCGCGTGACGAAAAGACACACGGGCGGGATGCCCGTGGTACGACCGGCCGGGGCTGGAAGCCCGTGGTACCGCGCTCTTATGATAACGGTTGTTGACACTTGCGGGAGAGGCCAATACGTTAGCGGGCTGGAAAGCGGGGGCATGGCATGATGCGTCTTCTCACTTTAATAATGGAGTCGGCATAGGTGATCGGTCAGATCTTTGGTGACTACCGTGTCCTCGAGAAACGTGGCGAGGGGGGCATGGGTATGTTCTTCAAGGCGATCGATCAGCGTCTTGATCGCATCGTTGGGCTGAAGACCCTTCATGCGGACTTGCTGGCCGACCCGAATCTGCTGGAGCGGCTGCAAACAGAAGCCAAGTCTCTGGCGCGCCTGGATCACCAGAACATCGCGCGCCTTCTCCACTATCTCGTCGTGGGGAAGCAGCATTTCATCGTGATGGAGTATGTCGAAGGACATGACCTGGCAGAGATCGTCAAGTCATCGGGACTTCTTCCGGCTGACGAGCTGGCGCCCATTGTCGATCAGATCTGCGCCGCGATGTCGTACGCGCACGCCAAAGGCGTCATCCACCGCGACCTGAAACCATCCAACATCCTGGTGACCCCGGAGGGGGTGGTCAAGGTCACCGACTTCGGCATCGCCAAGATTCTGGGGGATTCCTCGAAGACACGGACCGGCATGGCGGCCGGATCACTCCCCTACATGGCGCCGGAACAGATCAAGGCGATCGGCGTCGATGGGCGCACAGACATTTATCAGTTGGGGGCGACTCTTTTTGAGCTCACAACGGGACGGCGCCCGTTCGTGTCTGACAGCGAATATGAGTTGATGACGATGCATCTGGAATCACCGCCGCCAGCGCCATCATCGGTCAATCCGCGTGTGACGCCAGAGCTCGATGCTGTCATCATAAAAGCGCTGGCCAAGTCGCCATTGGACCGGTATCAGACGGCGGATGAACTGAACGAGGCGATCCAACCCGCCTTGGGATCGGCGGGATTCCACGCGGGATCGGTCTCTCCCCGCCGGAAAGCAGCATCGGGCGCCGGGTCAGCGCTCGCAGATGACGACAAGACGTCGCTGCCACAAGCTCGCCGTACTCCCACCGCGGTCAGGACGCCCGGGCCGGTCCAACACGGCGGAGCGACAACCGGCCGAGGCCGCGCGAAAATGCTGCCGCTGGCCGCCGTGGTCGTTATTGCGGCTTTGGGAATCGCCGCCGCCATCTTTTGGCCCCGGAAGACGACGCCACCGGCGGTGAAGGAAGTTCCACCGGAGACAACCGGTGTGACGCAAGCACCGGCCGGGGTTGAGCTTTCGGTCCGCGCGCAACTGCCTCCGGGCGTTTCCCGCGCACAGGTGAAAACGATCACGCTGGAAATCGGCCATCCCACGACCGGCGTGACAACCGACACAGTCGAGGCCATCGGTGGCGTCATACAGAGTGTCCGGACGGTCGCCCCGGCGGATTCGATCCGGCTGACGCTCCGTGGATATGACGGTTCATCGCGGACGGTCTTCCAAGGAAAGGCCGTGGTCAACGCCGGCGAGGGTGAACGGGTCGTCTCTGACATTCCTCTGAGAGCGGTACCCTCTGACACGGTCAAGACACGCGAGGTCACGGCTGAACGGAAGCCGAATCTGGTCATCAACGTCACTCCTTTTTCTGAACGCGACCGCATCGAGAAGATATGGCTCGATGAGCGGCCGATCTCGGGGAGTTTTCCCCTTAAGCAATCAATCGCAGCCGGGCGGCACACGCTGCGGTGGAAGATCGGGGCGAACCGGTGGACCGATACAGTCACAGTGGGCAGTGAAGATAGGGCAACGGAGAAAGATCTCTTTGTCGGGACCGGCATCGGCCGTGTCACGGTGGCGGCGACGATCTCCGGCGGGGGCGGGTACGGGGACATCTGGCTCGACGGCGTTTCGACAGGGCTGGGGACACCTGGCCGCTTGGAATCTGTGGTGGCGGGGCCGCATGAATTCGCCGTCAAACTGGAGGGATACCAGATGCGCACCGGATCGCAGATTGTCGATGTCAAGGCAAACAGCGACACACTGGTGCGTTTCGAGATGGTTCCCCGCACGCGGTGAAGAGGGAAACGGGACCAGAGGATATTTGCGAACGCGTTATGGATCAGATCCCGGCCCAGCGGGCACAAAGAAATGGCTTGGAAGCGGCCGGTGACGTATAATTGGTTGACATTCATTTTCGCCACCCGAAAGAAGGAGGACGGTCATATGAAAGGTCACAGGAACTTGAGATCGCTGAGCATCTGCATCGCCGTGCTCGCCGCGATTCTGGGCGCCACACTGTTGTGGGCCAGCAACGCGGAATCGCTGGACAAGGCACAGCAGCTATACAACGAGGGAAAGTTCGGCGACGCCATTGACCTTCTGGCGGGGCTCGCCAAGGACCCATCCCTGTCGGCAGCCGACGCGAAGACAGCCTATCTGCTGCTGGCCAAGGCGTCGGCCGGGAAAAACTTCCTGGATCAGACCGAGATCTACCTGAAGAAGGTTCTCGAGATCGATCCCCAGTTTCAGTTGAACATCAAGATTGAACCGCCGCAGTTGCGCAATGTCTGGTTCAAGGTGGATGAAGAGCGCAAGAAAAACGGCCCCCCGGAGAAGCTCGATCCGGGTGTCAAGACGCTGGCGATTCTCTACTTCGAAAACAACTCGATCGTCGATAAGCAAACGCTCGATCCCTTGTCCAAGGGGCTGGCGGCGATGCTGGTGACCGACCTGGCCAAGATCAGCGGGTTGCAGGTTGTCGAGCGGGAACGCATCCAGTACATTCTCGACGAGATCAAACTCGAGCAGTCGGAGTACTTCAACGAAAAGAGCGCGGTCCGTGTCGGAAGACTCCTCGGCGCCCAGTCTCTCCTGATGGGCGGGTTTATGAAGACTGGCAAGAAGACGATGCGCATCGACGCCCGTCTTATCAAGACAGAGACCGGGGAATTGATCAAGGCCGACAAGGTCGAAGGCAACCCCAAGGATCTGGCCAAATTGGAAAAAGAACTGGCGCTCAAGGTGGCGTCGGACCTGAGCATCGCGGTCGCGGAGACGCAGAAGACGGAGATTCACGCCGACGCTGGGCAGCCCATCGAGGCGGTTCTGGCTTACACCCGCGGCTTGAACTATGAGGACGAGCAGAAGTACGCGGAGGCATACGCGGCTTACAAGCAGGCCTTGGCGGTCTACCCGAATTTGCATGCGGCCAAGGACCGGATGAGCGCGCTCGGTCCGCTGGTAGTGGTCGGCGGTTGACGATAGCCGATCCGCCGGCTGGACGGATGTGAACGTCAGACAAACCGATTGACAGACCGGGAGAGACGGGGTATCACTTTCGCTATGCAATCTCACTGGGCTCGTATCGTTGCGCGTGTCATTGCCATCGGGGCGCTATTGATCGCCCTGCCGATCCTTGTCAGCGGCTGCGCGGCCTCCGGCGACCGGATGATCGGGCGGGCCATGCGCTCCGGGGACTGGAATGAAGCCGTGCGGCTCTTGACTGCGGAGAGTGTCAGGAATCCTAATGATGCGAAAGTCTGGGCCCGTCTGGGGGAAGCCCAGTACAACACGGGGCATGATGCCGAGGCCGAGGACGACCTGAACAAAGCGTTAGTGCTGGACGAGACGATGTACTCGGCGCACTTGTTCCTGGGATATGTCGCGGAGCGGCAGGAGAATCTCGACAGAGCCCTTTGGCACTACCAGGTTTTCGTTGACCACAAACCGAAGACAACGGCGGCACGGGACACACAACGTCGCATCGAAGCCCTGAAGCAGGCGCGGGCGGAGGCATTCGCCCAAAAAGCGCTGACAGACGAACAACACCTCTCCCCTGCCTCGTATCCCGACTCGAGCATTGGCGTAGTCTACTTCAACGGCGAACGCCTGCCCGACACATTACGGCCGCTGGCCAAAGGCCTGGCCGAAATGATGGTGACCGATCTGTCGAAGATACCGTCGCTCATGGTGGTCGAACGTCTGCGGGTCGAGAAACTCATCGAGGAGATGAATCTCTCCAACACGTCGGCGTTTGATTCGACGACGGCGCCGCGCATGGGCAAACTGCTGGGCGCCGCGCACCTGCTGGGCGGCGACGTGGCGGGGATGCCGAAGAATCGCGTCCGTGTTGATCCGCAGATCGTCAATGCGAGGACCGGAGAAGTTGCGCTCCCCGGCGAGCATGTCGGCGGACTGTCGGGCATCATGGGAATGGAAAAGGATATTCTGTTTTCGGTCTTGAAGAAACTTGGCATCAAGCTGACAGCGGAACAACGGAGCGAACTGAGCAAGGTTCCCACCGACTCGCTGGCCGCATTTCTCGCGTTTTCACGCGGGCTGGATTACCAGGATCGCGGCCTGTACGACAAGGCCGAACGTGAGTTCTCGCGCGCGGTCACAATCGATCCCTCATTCCAGATCGCCAGCGAGCACGCAACCGAAACCCAGTATCTCAGCGGCAGTTCACCCGCTCCTCCGCAGAATCTCGAGACCTTCGCGGCCCAGACATCGGCGCAGACCGAGTGGCAGGCGGAAGCGCCCAGCACCGACTTGATGCTCGGGGCGATTCTGAACAACACGGCGATGATCCGTCCCGTCGGAACTGAAACCACGCAAGACGATCCCAACACGCCTCCGACCCCTGGAGCGGGCACGGTCATCGTCAATGGGCATTTCGATGAATAGGCCACGGAGAGCCATTACCTGTTTCCTGATGTTCGCAGCGGCGACGGGCGCGGGGCGGGCCGATGCCCAGATCGTTTACGGCCAGAAGTCCTCGGTTATGCAGAGCCTGACATACCTGTCGTGGAGAATCTCAGGCGATACCAGTCTGACGTTATCCCAATGGTATGTCCCCGTGTATGTCAGAGGGGCGATCTCCAGCGGGTGGGACCTGTCCATTTACTCAGCGGTATCCGGCACGAGCACCAAACCAACGACCGCACAGGGCGAGATTACGGGTGTCAATGATTCGCGTATTCAGTTGTCGCATGCGATGGCCGACGACCGCATTCTGCTGTCGGCCGGAGTTTCCCTGCCAACCGGTCAGACAAAGCTGACGCCGTTGCGACGCGCGCTTCTCCCGTGGCTTTCCGCCGATTTCTTCAACTTTCCGCTGAAGACACCCGGGGAGGGACTGAATCTCTTTGGCGAACTTGGCGTGGCCGCACCCCTGTCCGGGTGGACCATGGGCATGGCAGGCGCAGTATACTATTCTGGAAAATATGAGCCATACGATGACAGGCGCGAGTACCAGCCGGGTCTGCGTGTGGTCGGCACCGTCGGCCTGCATCGTGACTGGCCCCATCGCGGGCATTTGGGCGCAGACCTCATCACGGTCTACTCGGCAGACGACAAGGTTGACGGCCTCGCGGTCTTTGGCGACGGCATCCAGTTCGACATACGCGCGGCCGGAAGCCGCATGTCCACCCGTGGCCGCATCGAAGCGGCGTTGCGCTTCATCGCCCGCGGCAAGAATCGCCGTTTTGATGCCGGAAATGCTGATCTGGTGCGCGAGCGGAACAACACCAATGGGAACGACCTGCGTGCGAATCTGGCGTTGCACCACGTTCTGGCCGGACGTCTCCAGGGCTGGGTCACGATTGACGCGAAAATTCTCGCCGCCAACGAGTACGGTCTCGGAAGCCCGTTGTATGAAGGCGCATCGCGGATCTACGGATTCGGCGGGGGGATTGATCTCGGGTTCGGTTCAGGGGTGATTATGGGGCTGGGAGGCCGCTATTGGACAGGGTCGTCTGATGGCTCGGGCGCATTCAAGTCCCTCGACCTTTCCGGATTCGAGATCATCCAGCGTCTCACGCTGACGTTGTGATGGTCTTCGCATAACACGATGACACCGGAGAATCTCCGTGCACCGGGCCAAGTTCATCGATTCAATTGTTAGAGTGCTACTTCTTTTGTGTCTTGCCGTTCTGCCTACCATTGGTGTGACCAGCGCATCGGAAGGCGCACCCCGTCGTACCGCTCAGAAGCCAAAGAGAACGCCGCCAGACACTGCGGTCATTGCCGTCAAACCACTCCCGCCTCTCCTGCCCTTCGCACGTTTGGAGCAGTGGGAGCAGCAGACGACCCCGGATTCCGGCAGAGCGACGGAACTGACCGGACCGGCAGCCAATTCGGTGCTGACACTGTGCCGGTACTTTGGGATTGGATTCGACGTGACGTCCGTGTATCGCACCAGTCTTTCGCCTTTGGAATGGCCGCTCGTGTTTGCGAAAGACATGCCCAACCCCCGTCGGCAAAGGCGCGAGATCGAAGATCTGCTGCGGTTCAATGGCCTGCGATATCACGCCATCGTGACGGAAGAGACGGGCGGGATGGCGGATGCACTGGCACGTGGAATCGCTACCGGAGCGCCGGTGTTGCTGAATGGGCCGGGGGCGCCAATTATCTACGGATATGATCGCCGGGAAACCGACCCGTGGTGGTGGACACAGATATCGGACCGCCGGGAAATCCTCTACGAATCGGAGCGCGTCAAGAATCTCGTTTACTGGACCGACGAACCATCGGCGAACCTTGCGTGGGTCGTGACTGGTCCCGACAGTGGCACCGGCGTGGCCACGGCGGTCCAGCCCAATGACTACGCATGGCTCACATCGGTGAGCGCATCCGTGACTGGGAGCGAGGCTTCGGGGGTCAGCGCCTACCCGTTGTCGATTCGCGCCTTCCACGATCGGCTGGTGACAGCCAGGACACTGCCTGAACTGCGGCAACCGGCAACCATGACTGACCCGCTTGGCATACGGCGTGCCCGCGCCGCGCGGGACTTCGCGGTCGCCATTCTGGAGCACCTATCGGCCATGGCGCTCGATACCGCGCTCTCCCAACCGCTCCATCTGACCCTGTATTTCTACCACAATGCCACACTGTCGCTCGACCGGCTGGACTCACTATTGTACAGTTCGCAGCAGCAGGGCGATATGATCGCGCTCTGTCAGGCCAATTGGGCAAACACCGCGCGGCGGGAAAAAGCGGCAACCGCGCTGACCGAATTGCTCGAGTGGGAGAAGCAGGCGTCCCAACAGGTCACCGTTGCGCTGCAAGTGCAATTGCAGTCAAAGAACAAACATCGTTAGGGCGAAATGCGGGCCGACGTCTGCGCATCCTCGGCGATGACCATCGCTGTAGCGTGGGTACGATCGTGGGTGAGACTGACAGCGATGCGGGCAATGTGACGCGCATCGGCCAGGCGTCTCGCATTGTTGTGAAGTTTAATGCTGGGCGCACCGGCTAAACCACGTTCGACTTCGATGTCGCGAAAGCGTATTCCGCTCCCCCATCCCAGCCCCAAGGCTTTCATGGTCGCTTCCTTGGCGGCGAATCGCGCTGCCAATGACGCGGCCGGGTCCGGACGGGACAGACAGTACGACCACTCGCCATCAGTGTAGACACGGCGCCGAAAGCCTTCGCCATGACGTTGCCATGAGCGCCGCACCCGGTCGATTTCGATGCGGTCGATGCCAATACCGGCAATCATTGAGCGCTCGCAGCAAGAAGTCCGGCAGGCCCAAGAGGCGGACTATTCAAGTCCGGCTACTCACCATGTCCCGCTCATGAGTCCAGTTGATGACGGAGTGAGAATGCCGACCCGTCACGGCCGGATCTTCGTCGTGTCCTGTTGAACAAGTGTCTCGTAGCGCCCCAGCAGGCGATCATACGAACCCTTGAAGAAGATATAGACTGGCCGGGGATGGCCGGGACGCATGGCATAGCTGCGATTTTCGTTCTCGGCGAAGCGATTCCACACCAGGGTGTCGGCATGCCCGTCTGTCGTATGAACGATCAACTGCAGGCCCAGCGTATCGAACGTGGGCACGCCATAATTGCCTTCCGGCGGGAATGCATCGGCCCGGAGAGGACTGAGGCGGCGGATTTTCAGATTGGCGATGCTGGTATCCACCGGCATGGGACTGGCGATGCCCGGCTTCCAGACCACCCAGTCACGGTTGGGCGTTCGCAGCAGACGGGTCTCGCCCCGGTCGGGCTCGATCCAGATGATCGTGTCGATCAGCGCAGAATCCAGATCAAAGATGACCGGGGAGCGCCACTCCGATGGCGCCTTCGTGTAGACCTGCGCAAACTCGCCGCGGGCCATGAAGACAGAGTCCGACGCAAGACGGCGAACATAGGTGTGACGCATATCGCCCGAGATTTTCCCCAGCACAAACGCCGCCAGCGGGCGGCCTCCGGCAAACGTCTTCAGTATCGTGCCATGCAGCGTGTCGACATTAAATTTGTCGAATTTTTCGGCATGGGACGAGATGACATTTTCCAGCACCATCTCGTTATTGGTCCGGAGGACTCTGGCAATCTTCTCTTCATCGGCAAGATAAGTTTCATCGGTGGCGAACACCACCCAGCGTCCGTTGCGACGGGCGAGATGGGTCCAGGTCGCGAACTTGACGGCCAGGGAATCCACGGCAAGAGAATCGGTCCAGAAGAAATCGCGATGCTCAGGGACAGACAGCGCGCGCCGCTCGGCGGACGTGTAGAAGAACCAAGCGCCCCACAAGACGACGAGTAATCCTGCCAAGTACAGCAACTTCTGTTTCATTCGCTTTGCACCAAACGGTCTTCCGTGATACCGTTAATCTCTCTTGGCCCGGCGGCGTGTCTGCCAGCGCAGAACGCCGAAGACGATCACCAGAATGGGAGGTCCAAACACGTTGGCGAATTTCACGGTCCGGCGTGTGCCATCCGAGACGTCGTTGAGCGGCCGCGAGGCCACAGCCCGGGAACGGATGGTAATCAGACCCTCCTCCTGAGTTAGCCAGTCAACCGTGTTCAGGAAGAACGCCGCATTGGACGGATTGCGCATCGATTGGTCGGTAAAGAACTCGCCGTCGCCGACAACGACGAGCCGTGTCGCCGGGCTTTGCTTTCGCGTGGGCACAACAACGACGGACTGAACGGCGCTGTCCGGCGCAGGGCCATCCGGGAACGCGGTCTTGACTCCACCCTGAATCGTACCGGCGAGAATCTGGTAAGGTTTGTTGAAGTCTTCGCGGTGGAATTCCTGCATGGGGCTGATATAGTAGGGCGCGCGGCGCACGCCGGAGTGTTCGGACGACCAGCAGATTGTCTCGAACTTCAGCCCCAGCGAATCGGCGAGCGTGGAGTCGACCGGACTGACAAAGGGGAAATCGACGGCCTCGAGATCCTTGCCGATCAGGTTGTTCTTATTAAAGTTGAAGGCCTGCGGCAGGAAGGGGTAGTCTACGACATTCTGAATACGGATGTACCCTTGTTGCTGCATCACGGCGATGCGCGCATTGCGGGCATCGATCACCAGGGCCGGCTGCACGCGGACACCGTAATGAGCGAGAAAGTGCGGCCAGTTCGTTTCGCGATTTCGCGCCTGCTGCGTCCGCAGGTCCACCGACACCGGATCGTAGAAAACTGCGAGCTTCCCGCCGCCCATCAGATACTGGTCAATGGCATATTGGCTCCACGGCGAGATGGAGTCCGTCGGACCGGCGATGACCAAGGCCGACAGGGTGGAATCGATCAGCCGGCCCGGCTCGATGGTGACCGGGCGCACATCGTAGAGTTTGCTCAAAGCCTCGTAGCCGCTGCGGAATTGGTCACTGGCGCTGGTCTCACCATGCCCTCCCAACAAGCCGACTGCAGGAGTCTTCTGGGCGGTAATCTTCTTGATCGAGCTGGAGATCTCATATTCGAGGTTGGCGGTTGATTGCACAACGGGAAGAACCTCTTTCTTGTCTTCATACAAGAACACCACGCCCATGTAAACTTTCTTCAGCTCGATCTTGTCCTTTTCATAGGCGTTGACCTGAACGGGCGGAACGCCGGCGGCCTGCGCTTCTTGTTCCCGGTTGTCACGCACTGGATCGATGAACTCAAAGCGCAATTGCCCACCAGAGTAGGCACGGTATTCATAGAGCTGGTCCTTCAAGTAGCGGGCGTTGGCGTTGTACGGCACCGGCAGGTCGCTGGTGAAGTACAGCTTGACGACCACCGGATCGTCCAAGGACCGCGCCAGACGTTTGGATGCATCCGAAAGCGAGTACAGCCGGGAACTGGTCAGGTCGAAACGCACGAAGAAAGCCAACGCCAGCAGATTGATGACAATCACGATGCCAATGACCAACGGCACTGATGTCAGCGAGCCCAAACCTCTTTGGAGACTACGACGCAACGTCATATCACACCGTTATTCCGCCACTCCTACTTCCACTTTCGCGACTCCAGTGACCGTACAGCAAGAAAGAGAAACAGACCGATGAGCGTGACGTAGTATAAGAGATCACGCGTGTCGATCACTCCCCGCGCCAGATTCTCGAGATGATAGGTAACCGACGCGTACTCCAGAATGGAGGCGAGACCCGGCGGGAAAACCATGGTCACTTTGTCGAGCATGAAGAATAGAAAGATCAAGACGAACCCGGTAATAAAGGCGATGATCTGGTTGGGCGTCAGGGCCGATGTGAAGATTCCAATCGCGAGATAGCTGGCGCCCATCAGCAGCAGTCCCAGGTATCCGCCAAGCATGGCGCCGCCATCCGGTTTGCCCATTAGCATGAGCGTCAGCGGGTACACACAGGTCAGGGCGAGCGCTATGGCCAGAAGGATCAACGCCGCCAGGTATTTGCCCAGCACGATTTCCACATCGCGCACTGGCAGCGTCACGAGGAGCTCAATGGTGCCGGACTTCTTCTCCTCGGCAATCGACCGCATCGTAATCGCCGGGATGAAAAAGAGAAAAACCATCGGCACAATAGCCGAAAACACGTCACGCAGGTCCGCCTGATTCGAGAGAAACAGATTGGACGCAAAAAACCACCCGGTAATGACGAGGAACAAAGTCAGGATCACGTAGGCAACCGCCGAGTTGAAGTAGCTTCTCAACTCTTTCTGGGCAAAGGTCCACGTGTTGGCAGCGAGTGTATTCATGGCGTCTCACGTCCCGGGAGATGGGATTCGGATCCCACAGTCAACTGGCGGAATACGTCTTCCAGACGGGTGATCTCGCGGCGCATTTCCAACAGAATCCACTGACGGTCACGCACGAGAGAGAAGACCGGCTCCCGCAGATCGGCGCCCGCCGCGCATTGAATGACAAAGCGTCCGCAGCCATCGCTCACCGGCTCGCCCTCCGAGGCATCGGCGGAGGCGACGCGGGCGGCTCCGGTCAAACGCCCGAGCGCGGACCGAATTTCTGCGATCGGACCTTTGATCTCCACAATCAAACGCTCCTGACCATGGGCCGCCGCGCGGAGCGCTGCGGGGGTCCCATCGGCAACAATCTTGCCACGGTTGATAATCAGCACACGTTTGCAGGCAGCTTCAACTTCAGACAAGATGTGCGTGCAGAGAATCAATGTTTTAGCGCGGCCCAGTTCCTTGATCAACGCCCGAATTTCGACGATCTGGTTGGGATCAAGTCCGACGGTGGGCTCGTCCAGAAGAAGAATCTCGGGATCGTGAATCATCGCCTGCGCGAGACCGACGCGCTGGCGATACCCCTTGGACAATTCGCCGATGTCCTTCTTCACGACCTCACCAAGTCCGCAGAGCTCGATCATGCGGCGATTGCGGCCGGAGACCTCGGAGCGCGGCAAACCGCGCAACCGTTGCGTGAACGTCAGGTACTCGACGACGTTCATGTCGGTGTAGAGGGGCGTGCTTTCCGGGAGGTAACCGATCTTGCGGCGCACCGCGAGCGAGTTGTCGATCGCGTCGAGATTGTCGACCAGGACCTGCCCCTCGGTCGGCGGCATGTAGCCGGTGATGATCTTCATCGTCGTTGTTTTGCCGGCGCCATTGGGGCCCAGGAATCCCATGACCTCACCGGTCGGGACGGTAAAGCTCACCCGCTCGATGGCCTTGGTGGGACCGTAGTTCTTGCTGAGGTTTCTGACTTCGATCATGGCAATAAAATCATCGCTTCGGCGGCCTCAATCATGCCGACAGATGTGCGAGTTTACGGTTCTTGCGGAAAAAATCAAGGGGCTTTCCGTCTATTCAGATACTTGCGATTCAGCATGACCTTTGGATCCACTTTTGTTTCCCGTAGCCGCGGTACCCGCAAGAAATTGACCATCATAAACTTACAGTCAATGGTGGGGCCTCCAAGAATCAATTATACAACGCCGGGTTGGTGTGGTTCCCCACGGGGGATTGTGTGGATGGCCCGGCCGCCTGATGTGACCGACGAGTCCAAGTCACAAAACAGAGGCGGGCGCCGATGTGCGGCCCGCCTCGCGATGCTTTCTTCTGTCCAAAGTGGCTTATTTACTGCGCAAAGCCCTGAACATTGATGGTCACATTCCGATTCTTGGCGCGTCCTTGCTCCGTGTCGTTGGATTCGGTGGGAGCATCTTTGCCGAAGGTACGGATGTTGAGGCGGCCAAGATTGATATTTTGCGAGTTGACCAGATACATCCGGGCAGCATCCGCACGCTTCTGCCCAAGGACAATATTGTAATCAGTGGAACCAACACCGTCACAATGCCCACCCATCTCCGCCACCAGATCGGGGTCGGTTTTGAGCTTGTCCGCGATCTTGTCCAAGGTGGCCTTGGACTCCGGGCGAAGATCGAACTTGTTGAAATCGAAGTAGATTTCATCGGTCATCACCGTGACATACTCTTTGCGGCAGCACTTGAGCGCCTTTTCGGCAGTGGTGTTGGCCTGCTCGGCCAGCTTTTCGTTGGCAGTGAGCCTCTTTTCGAGGTCATCGACCCGGCGCTTGAGAGCATCCAGATCGTCATTGTTGTTGCCCCAATGCCCAGTGGTATCGGGCACCTGCCTGGTGGTAATCGAGGCACCGCTCGCCGGCCCACACTGGACAGTACCAGGGGCTTGGAAGGCACAACCCGATAGAACGGCCATACAGACCGTCAGAAGCAGTATTTTCAGACCTTGAGCACGTGACATCCCTCCTCCTTTCAGGAGCGCACAATTAAGTCTATTCTCGTCAGTCAATCCAGCCCAATCATCGTCCGGTTGCCGCCGGATATCTCTCTCATCTCATTATCGGCGTGTCGGCCCGCTTTTCAAGCGCCAGCACGCCAAAAGGTTGGGGGAATAGTATGGGGTTGCGCACAGGTGGTCAAGGAAAATCTGCATGGTTTTGGAGGGGTCTGGCGTGTCCGATTTGATGTCAGGCGAAAATGGGGCTTGTCGCTACTTCGTACCCCACCGCGGTTTTTGCCGTGTTGAGTGTTACCCATGTCCCCGGATCAAACGGTTAACCATGTCCCCACTCCGTACCCGGTGAGATGCCCACGGCAAGCTCGGGGCACCCGGCAGTACCGGCTCGTCATCCATCACGACAACGGATATCTGTGCCAAGGTGGGCGCCGGTCGCTGAGGCAGACGTTACGCTGAATGCTCTCCCAGGATGGGAATGGCTTCTTTAAGCCGAGAAGCACGCGTCGGCGCCACCTTCTGGCGGGTTGCCGACATTAAACGGGGCACTGGGGAAGCGCTTGTACACTCGGTCTTCAAGTACGCATAGGGATCGTGGTAGACGGCCTCCGGTGGCAGCCATTCACAGAACGGACCAAGGTCCCGGCGAATCTGGTTAATGTAGAGAGCGGGCAGTTCGGTGGTCTCCTGCTCAAAATAGGCGCGGAATTGTGCATCGGACTGAAGCTGCTCGCGAATCATGCGATAGTATCTGATCCGTCCCGCCCCTTCTGTGGAGACGGCACGAAGCAGATTCAGGGCGCCGGGTATCGACGCGCCATTGGCGCCGAGACGATTGACCATCATCCTCGGGGAGCAGGCGTGCCGCGTGACATCGATCACGTGTCCGTAAAATGCGGGCCACGTATAGTTCTTCACCCGCACGTTCATCTGAGTGTTGTTCAGAAAGTGGAACGGAAACGGCAGGACGCGGCCGGCACGCTGGTAATCGAGATTGAGGACCGCCGCCTGGCCAAAACTGCTGAGCATCGAGAAGGCGGGGTAAGTGCCGGGAGCCAAATCGAGGAACTTCTTGGTCAGTTCGAAGGGTTCGGGCCCTTCATCGCTGTCGAGACCGAATACAAAGTTGGTCTGCATGTAGGGAATATGGCGCAGAATCATGTTGACCTGATCGGCGACTTTCTGAACTTTGACCATTCCCGTGTCGGCTCCGGTCTTGGACTTTGCCCCCAATTCGTACCAGGACTCGATTCCCGGCAGGAGGGCTTTGAAACCGTTGCGTTTCAGCCGCTGGACATGGGGTTCCGAGAGGATCGACAGACTGCTCTCGGCGATGAAATCAATGCTGTTTTCGGGCACCGCCTCCTCGATGGCATCCATGCACTGATTGAACTGGATACCAAAGTTCGGATCGTGCCATCCGACACGAGGCCGCTTGAACTTTGTCCGGAGAAACCTCAGGTCGTCCTTCATGACCTCGAAGTCGAACGCATGATACGGCACGGCCGCATCGATGCAAAAACTGCACGTGTAGGGACATCCGAGACCGCCGAGCATCGGGACAATCTTCAGATACGGAGCCTGGCGCAATGTGGCTTCAATAAACTTCCAGCGTTCGCGAACCCCGGGGAGTGTGGTGGGCTGCTGGTTGGCGGAGAGATGGACACCAAGGGGGCGGTGCGGTGAGCAATCCTGGAGTACCTCATGGATCAGGGCTTGGTCGGTGAATCCAAGGACGTAATCAAAGTAGCGTTGCGCATCCTGAGGGTAACAACGCGCATGCGGACCGCCCAGCACGGTAACCGCGCCCTTCGACTGGAGCAACCGGCTCAGCGCGTAGGCAAGATGGGCGGACTCGGTAAATGCCCCGATGAAGACGAGGTCCTGCCCCTCGGGCAATTCGCTCTGGAGATCCTTTACGCCCGTGTGGCAGACCAGCGTAACGTCGTGGCCCCAAGACTCGCACCAGCAGGCGATCGCCTGCGGCATAATGCTGGCGAAATTGGCATTCATAACCCGCGACCACATACCGGGACGCCGCGATTTTGTCACCAAATCGACGATACCAACGCGAAGATTACGCAGACTGCCCTCCTGCAGATAGAATCAATTGGCCCCGGCCTGTGGGGAGCATCCAAGTACCAAAACTGGTGTCGCACGGATCAATCCGGGCGGGCACCAGATTAGACGCATGGCATGTGCGATATTCAGCGTGGTGGCCGTTTCTCTCTTGTGAGAGGAACCCTTCATGCCGGATGATACGATACCGACACCCCGCCACCTAACAAAATCGCCACCGTTTTGAGCGGTTTTCGGCAATTGGGGGCCACAAGGGGCGAAAACATCCCCACAAACACCAATGCCCACAAGACATTAGCATTGTTAGAGCTGGCCTGACCCAGCCGGACCTGTTCACCACACCCAACATCCTTGATTGCCCCGAATTGTCCTTTGGAGAAGCCCCGGGACCGTCGGCAGACCCCATCGTGCCATCGCCGCGTGCCCTGACTTCGGAGCACGTTGAAAGAAAATGTAACGACCGGCCAGCATTTCAAAAGGAGAAGATGGATTCCCGCGTTCGGGCCTGTTGAAAAATCCCCCGTGTGCCACAATCAAGCGCGGGGATGACGATTGGACGAGTATCAACACGCCCCAAGGCCGGGGACATGGAGCAGTCAGTCGCCAATCCGACAACAGTGTGAATATAAGAGTTACTATCGATGCGACTTTGACTCCGGCGGCAGCAGCGGATCGAAGAAGCGGTCCGGGATGTCCAGATTGAACGACTGCGTCAACACGTTCCACCGGTGCATCCCGCCACGGCGCAACCCGGTGAACTGCAGATGATCCATCTCCCAGAAGGGCAAATGCGACTGGAAGCGCTTGTACCAGATCTCGGTGACGAGTGCGCCATCAGCGGTCTTCTCTTCGAGCCGGACCTTGCGCGGACCGGTGGGCGACTTCCAGACGATTGTCCAGTCAGCTTTTTCGGAACGCCCTGCATACCTCCCCTTCTTGTCGGTTGGCAGGAGCGTGCGGACCCGGCCGGTACCACCCCAGCCGCCCGCGATGATATCGCGCCAGTAATCCGCAAAGAATGATGATAGGGGGATCTCATACTTTTCCAGGTTCTCCAGACGGTCCGCGACATATCGTCCCGTTGTGTGGTCGACAAACCAGAAATCCTCGTCGATCATCACGCCGGTGAAGGCCGGTATACCGAAGGGGCCGGTAGCGCTGACGCGGTAGCGCGCCGGGGACTTGTAGGCGATATCCAGGAAGAAATCCCCATGCGGTTCCACGCCCCTTGCCTGCCAACGCACACGGTAGGTCGCTGATGTGATCTGATCCCTTCGCTCTTGCAGGCGGGTCAGGATGGTCCGACCAAAATCTTCGTCTTCGGGGAGCGGGTGGTAGGCGCAGCCGGAAAGGACCAGGAACAGAACTGATAAACAGGATAGGATGAATGGGAAAAATGGGAGAGCACGCCTCCTGCCAGCATCGCATGCCGAACGAACAGACATCTCATTCATAGATCAGGGAATTGAGGACGCCCATGGGTACGCCGGAGCAAATGTATGTTAATGCTCTGACGAACGGGCCCATGATCGCCCAGATCGGCGAGTATCCCGCCATGTATCCAACCAGAATCAACATCATCAGGACCATCGGTCCGATGCGTTCGAGCTGGGACAGACGATAGTCCCAGGTGGCTGGCGCCAGACCATAGAGGATTTTGGACCCATCGAGCGGCGGCAGGGGGATGAGATTGAAGAACGCCAGAGACAGATTCATAATGACGCCCATGGCAAAGATGCGCCCGATGGCATGCCAGAATCCCGCGGTCACCTGCGTTCCCCAGCCACTGGCGATCATCGAGCGCACCAAGAGCCCGCATCCGAACGCCAGAATCAGATTCGAGACCGGGCCGGCAGCGGCGGTCAGGAACATTCCCCGTTTTTGATTCGCAAAGTTACGGGGGTCAATCGGAACCGGCTTCGCCCAGCCAAAGCGAAAACCGGATAGGAAGAGCATCAGAGTGCCAAAGACATCCAGATGAACGATGGGGTTAAGCGTCAACCGTCCCAGCATGCGTGCGGTCGGATCGCCCATGCGATTGCTCATCCAAGCATGAGACGCCTCGTGAAAGGTCAGCGAGAACAGGAGAACGGGCAGGAAAATGACAATGAAAGCAGGGTCCATCATTCAGTTTGTCCTGTCGGCTGCTCGGCCTTTAATCTTTGATCCTTGGAGGAGTGAGGCACTCCCCGGATTGACTCTTCTCAAGACGACGGAGAGAAACCAGTCCAGAGAGACGCCGCACTCCACGCTGGACCACGGATTGCGTGCGGTACATATCACGCGTAGAGGCCGCGCATTTGGATCACTTCGGCAACCCGGCTGATGGCCAGCATGAAGGCGGCCACGCGCATCGGGATTTTGTGCTCCAGGGACAGGGCCAACACCTCTTGGAATGACCGATTCATGATCAGTTCCAAGCGCCGGTTGACTTCCTCCTCTTCCCAGAAGTACCCCATGCGATCCTGGACCCACTCGAAATAGGAGACGGTAACGCCGCCGGCATTGCAGAGGATGTCGGGAATGACAGGAATTCCCCGCGCGGCGAGAATCACGTCACCTTCGGGTGTGGTCGGACCGTTGGCGGCTTCGGCCACGAAGCGCGCGTGAATCTTGGCGGCGGCGTCTTTGGTAATGACGTTCTCGAGGGCCGCCGGTATCAGGACATCACACTCGGTGGCCAGCAGGGAGGCAGCATCGTATGGCTCGGACTGGGGAAATCCCTTGACCGACTTCGTCTGGGCCGCATACTGAAGGAGAGCTGGAATATCCAATCCCGCCTTATTGGCGATAGCGCCATAGACATCGCCGATTGCGATAATCTTGCACCCATCCTTTGCCAGCAAATCTGCCGCCACCGATCCGACATTGCCGAATCCCTGAATCACGACGCGGAGTCCCTGGAGTGGAAGACCAAGGTGGCGGGTCATGGCGCGCACACAGAACTGGACACCGCGGCCCGTAGCTTCACGCCGTCCCAGAGAACCACCCATGGCGACCGGTTTTCCGGTGACAACGGCGGTTTCCGTGCGGCCCTGGTGCATGCTATAGGTATCCATCACCCACGCCATGATCTGCGGGTTCGTGTTGACATCGGGCGCGGGCACGTCGCGATCAGGGCCGATCACGTCAATCAGTTCAGCGGTGTAGCGCCGGGTCAGACGTTCGAGTTCCCCAAGGGATAGTTTTTTCGGGTCGCAGACGATTCCGCCCTTGGCGCCCCCAAAGGGAATCCCAACCACAGCGCACTTAAAGGTCATCCACGCAGAGAGCGCCTGTACCTCATCCAGAGTGACATTGGGGTGAAAGCGGATGCCACCCTTGGCCGGGCCGCGCACGATGGAATGCTGCACACGATAGCCGGTGAACAAACGGTGTGTCCCATCATCCATGATTATGGGAAGTTCGAGAATAATCGAACGGCGCGGGCGCTTGATGATCTCCAGAAAACCCGGATCAAGCTTCAGCAGGCGCGCCGCCTCATCGAACTGACGCATGGCGTTTTGAAAGGTCGAAACCTGAATGTCTGTGCTTTTCACGTTCATCATCAACTTCCTTTCGTTTCTGCTGTTCAAATTCACCCGTTGGCGACGGCGGACGTTCGCGTGGCCGCCGCGGCGCGGCGCGAGGCACGCGTTCCGTTGCGATATAACGATACCCACTGGCTATCAGTGTCAAAAAAGCGCCAAGGCAGATGGCCGCCTTCGGAAACACCCACACGTCCGCTTCGGCCAATAGCCGCAGGCGCATCAACGCAACAGGCCACGTGAAGACGGGGACCACGCAAGTCGCTCCCGTTATCGCTGCCGGTTATCCCCAACGCGGCCGTCAGCTTTCCCGGTCCGTTGGTTAGATCATAATCACGCGTGACAGCACGGCGTGCTCGCATCAGGTCCAGACCGATCGACGGTTCCAGGGCCCGGATGAGGACAGCCGCCGGGAATCCCTCCGGCTCCGTGACGACATTCAACATCCAATGGTTGCCATAGGTGAAGTACACATAGGCATGGCCGGGGGGACCATACATGACCTCGTTGCGCCGGGTCCTTCCCCGGAAAGCGTGACAAGCCGGATCATCCTCGCCAATGTAGGCCTCTACCTCCACGATGCGACCACCGAGAGATTGCCCGTCCTCAGTAACAATCAGGCATCGTCCGAGCAGTTCCTGCGCGACCTCCAGCGTCGGCCGTTGGTAGAATGTGCGCGGAAGAGACCGCGACTGGTCACGGGGCGGAATTGCCATGCCCACGAGTGTACCAAAATGGGGGCGAAAATCAACTGGTTTCATCCGGGAGAGGCGTCCCAGTGGCGTCCGCCTTCGCTTCTTGCGGATGAAAACGC
>JAVHPP010000181.1:0-1295 GCA_036170655.1 Candidatus Zixiibacteriota bacterium
GGGCAATTCAGCCCGACTCTGAGTTAACGCCCTTCGACACAACGCTCCCAAGGCCGCGCTCATACGTTCCTTCACAGGAAAAGAAAGCCACCCCGCCCCGTCCGTCGCAATCGGCACTGATAACAGCCCAACCCGCACAACCTTTCGCCGTCGGCTGGTTTTACTCGGCGACGTTCTATCACGACCGGGACTTTGACTACGATGGCTATGACAGCCGGGCGATCATCGAGTGGGACGCGGACACAGACTCGACGGAACTCCTGGTTCATGTTCTCATCTATGGACGAGATACGTACGGGCAGGTTGTGCTGCTTCGCCAGACACCCGACTACACGATCTATGGCATGTCGCCGGATCTGTACTGGACCGATGTGACAGTCCCCTGGCGCAGCCAGTGGGATTTCCGGCTTGAACTGGCCGACAGCGCGGGCAATACCCTCTGGGTCTTGGACTACGGCTGGCCGCCCGAGTTCGGGCCAGCCCTGCCTCTGGACGCAGGAATGGAACCGCTGCAGGAGGACGCCGTCTACGTGAATGTCACCTATGACCCTCCGGACCACATTGCGGGGACCGATTGGAACAACAACGGGTTTGACCGGGAAACTATGCTTCTGTTCAAAGTCAGGGTGGAGTATGACAGCACATACACTCTCATGGCGGAGGTCTGGGCGCAGGACGCCGATTCTGCCGGACTGGAGATTTGCATCGGGAACAGCCTCCCGTTTGATCTGGCCTACAACAACAACCAGATTCTCGGTTTTCCCATCGACCCTTTCCCGGGCATCCATGGCCATTGGGACTTCACGGTGAACCTGTACGCGTACGATTGCTGGACTGGATGCCTGCTATCGTCAGTGCCGTACCGCCTCACCCCCGGCTGGACCGATGTCCCGCTGGAGCGCTGGAACGAGGATGGAACCGTGACGACCATCTTTCGTCCGAACCCGGTTCACAGCCTGAATGATCCATCTCTGTGGGACGAGGACGACCATGTCGAGGCCGTCCCCGCAAGACCACAGGATGGGGCCTACGTCAGTGTCGCTCTCTCGGGTCTTCTCCCGGTGGGGGGAGTGTACTCCCTGTCCGGACCATACGTCAGGATCGAGGACATCCCGGACAACTACACTCCATTCATCCCGGACTTGGGAATGCCGCACCGGGATCCTCCGACATCAATGGATGGCACATTCCCCTATTTGCGTGACCAGCCTGGTTTCGAATCCGCCAAGCGAGGCCGAGTTTTCGAAAGGGGAGGGCGAGGCTCCTGCCGAGCCTCTTTCTACTTTCGCACGAGA
>JAVHPP010000182.1:0-24691 GCA_036170655.1 Candidatus Zixiibacteriota bacterium
TCTGCCTCCGTTGGGATTTCTGACAATGCCGGTCATGCGGTGGCGAGAACAGTGAGCTTCACAGCTCTGAATTGCTCCTGCCCGCACCAGGGCAACATCAACGGCGACGCATCCATCAACGTGCTGGATGTCGTTGCCGTCATCAACTGCGTGTTCAATGGGGCCGCACCCGTGCAGGATCCGTCCTGCCCGAAGGAGAGAGCCGATTTCAACGCCGACGGTGCGGTCAACGTGCTGGACGTCGTAGACGAGATCAGCCATGTGTTCGAAGGCGGTCCGTTGCCAGTCAATCCGTGCCCGTAGCGGTGTGGTTCTTGTGTTGAACAGACAGGGGCGTCGTCAGGCGCCCCTGCTTATTTTGGAGTTTGAGGTTCTAAGCCGCAAGCCAGCGTTCGATCTGCCGGCGGTGACGGAGGATGTGCACGATGGCATGCTCCAGCAGTTGTTCGAGATCGTAGTGCTGGCCCCACCGCGTGATCAGGGTCACCTTCTCCAAATCCTCGTCGACGCTGGCTTTGATGGGTTCCAGAACCCCGGCCATGCGACCGAAGGCCTCCCAGACGGCATCGATTGCCTCATTGGGCGTGTCGTATCGAAAGTCGTGGGCACGTCGTCCACCAACCCCAGACGGGCTGGTGGCATCGTCGACGTAATCAACGTAGGCATGCGCAGCTCCGGTGACATGGAACATGATAGAGCGAATGTCGGCAAACGTGTCGTCACTGAGCTTGGTCGAGGTCCGATACTGATCTTGGGACAACGCACATACGAGCCGCTCGAGGTCAGCAATCGCCCGCGCATATTCGTCGAGGATCGCGCGCAGGGCAGCAGAGTAGCCGACCCAGCGGTCAGAGGTGGGGCGTGTGGACATGGCCTGTTCCCCCGGAACATCTCAGAAGGCACGCCCCCACTCAGGAGAGCGGGGGCGTGGGTAAATCAATCGTTCAATCTTGTACAGAACCGGCTTACTCGCCGTAGACCTTGATCGTGAACTTCGCCCAGATCCCCAGGATGCTCTGACTGTAATAGTCGACATGGTGGATCTTGGTGATACCCGCGTTCTTGGCCGCTGTCGATATGCTGGCGTCGCCTGTGGCCACCCAGCCCAAGATCGACTGGGCGGATGCCACGCCGACTTTGGAGTTTCCACTGTTGCTGGTCGCCGCCAAACCTCCCTGGACATCCGTGTAGATGAAACCGGTCACCGGCGCTGCCGACATGGCGCAGCCGCCAACAGCCAGTGCCAGAAGCGCGATGGCTACGAGCTGGACTGACTTCTTCCTCATCTTCTTCCCTCCTTTGGTGGTTGATGTGTGTTCTTTGCCATTTTTCACGTCTCAACGGGGGCAAAGGCACGCAGAAGCGGTGTTGTTGTCAAGGAAAGATTTTGGAGCGGTTTTGGTATGGTGGGATTCGGGTCAATGGACATTATGGACATCGTGAACGTCGTGGACGGCGAACCAGATCGTGCCCGCCACGCCGAAGGCTGCCGCAGTCAAGAGATTCACCGCCGGACTCATCTGCCAGAGGAAGGCGCCACCAAAAGCGGCCACCGAGACGATGACATCACGGACCAGATAATAGAGGCCAAACATGGCCGCCTTGCGGTCTTCGGGCGCCAGATCCATAATGAGCGCCTTGCGCGTGGGTTCGCCGAATTCCTTCAGACCCCGCAGCACAAACGCGGCGGCCAGTACGCCAAAGGACCGGCTGAACCACAGGGCGGCGGGGAAGAGAGTGAAGAACACGAAGGTCATCAACACAAACGGCTTTTTTGTGCTGCGATCGGCCAGGTACGCGACCGGGATATACACCAGCATCGCGGTCACCATCTCCACGGTTGTCAACAGGCCAAACTGGAATGCCGTTACCGGATGAGCAATGACCTTCATGCACCAGATAACGGTAAAGGCATAGGGGATCTGCTCGCAGAAGCGGATGAGGATGTCCGACACGAGGAGATTTTTCAGCGGCGGCGCCATCTGACGCCACAGGCCCAGAGGGTTGAACTCGGCCCGCCGGGTCAGGGTCGGCTTTGAGCCGTCACCGGGTGTGTCGTCCTCGATCAAACGCTGCTGCAAAATCAGAGCGACCGCCGCCATCACGAGGGCCGCGACAAATGCCAGGCGCACGCCATCGCGTTCTCCCCAAAGGCCGATAAACGCGCCGCCGACCAAGGGACCGAGCGACATCGGGATGCGCCGGACAAGCGAATGCATCGAGACACCCATGGTCCGCTTGTTCGGCGGAAGAATTCTTGCGACCAGACCCATAGTGGCCGGAAGCGAGATCGCCGTCCACGACAGGAAGAGAAACGAACCCAAGATGACCGCCACCCAGGAGGGAATGAGAATCACCACAATGAAGCCGGCCATCGCCAGGAGGTTGAAGATCAGGAGAGCGCGTTTCGTCCCCAGCCGGTCGGCGAGGTACCCACCGGGAAAGGAGTAGAGCGCGGAGAGGAGATTGTCGAGGCCATTGAGCAGCCCCACCGACAGAATCCCGCCGCCGAGCGCAAGCAGGTAGATCGGCAGGAAGCGCTCGGCCATCTTCTCCCCCATCCCGACCAGGATGACCATGCCGAGCAGGCCGACCATGCTGCGGCGGAGACCAAGGAAAGAGGACATTCGACGGAAACCACCACCCATGGTAAGCGATGAACACTATAGAGCAATTGTCACGCAAGCGTGATCTTATAGCCGTCATTGGACCCTGAGAAACAACCTTATCAGACCCGCAGGTGAGACTATGTAGGGGCACGGCTTGCCGTGCCCGCTTGCCGTGCCCGCTTGCCGTGCCCGCTTGCCGTGCCCGCTTGCCATGCCCGCCTGCCGTGCCCGTTCCAGCTGGCTGACCGGGAAGAAAGGCCGTGCATCGAGGTTGGGCAACGTGCAGCGATTCTTGCCGCGCACAGGAAAACGGGCACGGTGAGCCGTGCCCCTACAGACCCCATCAGTATCAGAAATCCAGCCGAAGACTTGCCGAAGGCATCATGCGACCGGCATGAGAAGGATCGGGAGCCAGCGTGAATTGCGGCGTCAGTGCCCACTGCGTGCGCCCGTCCGCTGGGGAAGCAGATGCAAGATCCTTTCCCCGATCGTAGTTGCGGGTCATGTTCACCCCGGCGACCAGACCGCCGATGCTGCCGAGTCCGGCGATGGCCATGGCCGCTCTGCCGGAATTGACCTGAGCCAGAACATCGACACCAAATCCGGCCACTGTACCCACGTACCCCATGAGGCTGATGACTCGCACGCGTGCCTGGCTCATCCGGGCGTTCCGCGCCGCGACGCCGGTGGCCAGTACCAGCACATCGCTGCCGATCAATGCGGCGCGCAGCAGGTTGTCATCATTAGCGCCGCCAACAGCGCCAGCGGTGACACCGAACCATGTCCCCCAATTCATGGCAGAACTTGTGAGGGCCCCGTGACCTTCAGAGAAGTAAACATTGTGCGTCAGGATCGCCGCCGTAGTGATTCCCGCCAGACCTCCGAGAAGACCCGCGCCAGTGACTTCGTTGCCACTCCTGTTACTGAGTCCCGCCCAGCCGAAACCCTGCCAAGTACCAAGATGGCCCCCCAGCCGAATGATCGAGGACCTTCCCCGGCCCATGGAAGCGTCCTTGGTCAGATGGAGCGTCAACACCAGTGACGCAGGAGCGCCGGTCAGGAGGCCCAGCGCGTACCACTCGGACGCTTTGGCCTTGAGGGTGATTGGAATCGCCAATCCCGCCCAGACTCCGTAGTACCCTGAGAAAATGAGAAGATCGGTGCGGCCACTCTGGTCAAGGAGTCCTCCGGGGAGAAACAGAGCCCTTTTCGTCTCGGCAAGCCGGGTGATGTCGGCGCGTATCGCTGCGGCCTCGCTGGCGGCCGGACGGGATGGGAACTCGGCCAATAGATCGTCGAGAAGCGCACGACTGAGGTCATAGCGGCCGCGCGAGGCATATTTCAGCGCCAGCCGATACTGGGTTTCCGGTTCGTACTCAGTCTCCGGCATTGGGAGCGCATTCCGTCGGCGAAAGGCCTCGACTATGGCCACGTGGGCTTTCGTGAGTTCCCAGGTCGCAACCGAGATGCGCCTGCTGTTCACACGTTCTTTCTCGCTCAGAGTCCGATACGTGTACTCCATGCGATAGGCCGTTCCATCCTTCGTGTAAAAGCGCGCCGACACGAAGCGTTCGACGTCGGGGAATAAGTGATAGGCATCTTTTTGCGACGTGCCGATTTCGACGCCAAGCGAATCACTCAACGCCACGGGCTGCCACTCTTGAGGCTGGGCCAGTGTGCGGGACACTGGCAAAAACGCGAGGACAACGAGTACGACGATAACGTTACGCCAGATCATCGGAACCTCGTTGGCAATATATATTTTGACGGAATTGATCAATCAATAAAAATCGCATTGCAAGGCGATCGGGGCTTGCCGCCAGAGACCGGTTTTGCCACATTGGCGACATGATGTCATTTGCGCCTTGGGCATCAGCACAAGGGACATGACGTTGGGGCGTGTTGAAAAAGTGCCCAGACAGGAGTGTCTGGGCCACTAGGAGAAAGGCAAGCCCATGTGCACCAGTGGCGCGGACACTCTTGTCCGCGCTCACAACAGGGTTTTTTTCAACAGGCCCGTTGCAGATGGTATGGTAATGAATTACGTCATTCATACCAGTGTGCGCCGACCCAAGAGGTTGCCGTTTGGGATTCATGCGGGGATGTTGCTTGCGTTGCTCCAGACGGGAACGGCAGCGGGCCAAAATGGCAGCTGGTCGGTCATCGACGATGGCCTGGAGCTGGGACATTTCCAGGCGCGGAGAGAATGTGTCGCTGGTGATTCCACAATCACGGTATTGCGCATCGACCCCGCGCGATACTCGTTCCTGCTCCTGAACGCTTCGGCGCCGGGGAATGGGTCTTCTCTCACGGCCCGGGAATGGTGCACCCGATCCGGGGCCGTGGCGGCGATCAACGCCAGCATGTATCAGGGTGATTTCAAGACCAGTGTCGCGCTGATGCAGACTGCCACACATGTCAACAACAAGAAGCTCACCAGCGACAATGCGGTCATGGCTTTTGATCGTCGGGATACGACGGTTCCGCCTGTCCAGATCGTGGACCGGACCTGCCAGGATTTTGCGTCGTTGAAGCAACACTATCGAACGCTGGTGCAGAACATCCGCATGGTATCATGCCATCAAACCAATGTCTGGTCGCAACAACCCAAGAGATGGAGCGCCGCGGCCATCGGGACAGACACGAAGGGCCGCGTCCTGTTCATCCACTGCCGGTCGGCGTATTCGGTTCACGATTTGACCGGCATTCTCCTGGGACTGCCGATCGGCCTGTACAACGCCATGTATGTGGAAGGGGGACCGGAGGCCCAGATCTATGTGAACACGGGGGGGCATGAGATCGAGCTGGTGGGAAGCTACGAGACGGGTTTTTTCGAAGATGACAGCAACTCCCACGCCTGGCCGGTTCCCAACGTGATCGCCGTGGTCAGACGGGGTAATGAACAACGTCATTAGAACTGAGGTTCCGGGTCACCAGACAGGGAACAGGCGAGACGCCCGTGGTACCGGGGTTCGATTCCGGCAGAAACCTTCGTCGCGACCCTTGACGCCGGGCCGGGTTTGCATAGATTGATGGGACAGGTTAGGTCTTACAGCAAAGCCTGAACCGGGCGTCAGGTGGGAGGGGACATGAGAAGGACATGGGAAGGTCTGCTCATCGCATGTGTTTTCGTATCGCTTGGCAGTGTCGCCACGGCGCAAACAGTCCCCCCCGGGGGACTGGCGGTTTTGCAGCCCGACACCAATTTCAGCGTCCCCGTCGCGAGGGACACATCGTATATCAGCGCAGAAGATGCGCTGATACTTGGGAAACTCCCCGCGCGCGACGCTGAGAATAACCCGCTATTCTATCGTGTCGAAAGCGGACCGTCACATGGATCGGTTGATCTCGACACCGCGACCGGCAACTTTACCTATTCTCCGGATTACAACTACAACGGCCCCGATTCGCTGAAGTTCACCGCACGTAACAGTGGCTTCACGTCGAATGTGGGAACCGCGCGGTTCACGATCACACCGGTTAATGATCCTCCCGCGGTCTTGTCGGACACAGCCACGACACCGGAAGACATGCCGGTGGTGATCAATGTGCTCGCCAACGACTACGATCCCGAGAGCGCGATCGATCCGACGACGGTCGTAGTGGTCGGCGGGCCCAGCGGCCCCAACCACGGCAGCGTCGGCATCAATCCGGTTACCGGGGAAGTGACCTACACACCAGCGCCAAATTATTTTGGCAACGATCAGTTTGCCTACCGGGTCAAGGATGATAGCGGCGCCATTTCACCCCCCACCCTGGTCAAAATCAAAGTGCTCAGCATCAATGATCCGCCGGTGGCGAATGATGATTCCGGTATCGCCAACGAAGATCACCCGGTGACGGTCGATGTGGTCATCAACGACACCGATCTCGACGGGGTGATCGATCCCACGAGCGTCGTGGTGACCGTCGGGCCACCCAATGGCATGACCAGCGTGAACCCGGTCACCGGCGCCATCACTTACACGCCAATTCTTCATTTCACCGGAACGGACGCCTTCTTCTATACGGTGGAAGATGACAGCAGCGCCGTTTCCAACCCCGGCAAAGTGACAATCACCGTCAACGCCTGCGGCTGCGCCTGCCATGGCGATCCGGTCTGCGACGGGTTCCGGAACATTCTGGATGTCCAAGAAACGATCAACGAAGTCTTTCTGGGTTCCAGTTTGGTCAAAGGGCCGACTTGTCCCGAGCGCGCGCGTGTGGATTACAACTGCGACTGCATTCCCGATGTGCTCGACGTTCAATACATCATCGAGCATGTTTTCCAGGCCGGCCCGGCGCCGTGTGATCCGTGCGTCTTCGGCAGCGAGTGTCCTCGCTGAGCGCCGATCGTGGGCTGGCGCAGCAGGTCAGGAGCATGGGGACGCTGACCCATCTGACCCGGAACCGCACCTCAGGATGTCTCCCTCCCAAAGGGCCTGTTGAAAAGGCCCTGCACATGAGAGGCCACGGAGCAGACGTGACCTCTTTTGGGGAGGGTGAGCCTTTTCTTCCATGACGCGCAAAGTGGCTCGGCAGTAGCCTCGCCGCAGAACATCCACGTTCCACTGAATTGGTCAGTCGGTATGAGTTTCAAACCCGCCCTGCCTCTTTACAAGGTTAAGGGCGGGTCTGGGACCCGCCCCCACAAAAACCAGATGCGATCCCGACCCGTTACAAAGACCAGATACGATTCCAGTCATTGACACGGGCCACATTCGATCCCGGTCCCGGGTATATTACAGCGGGATGTTTCCGTGCTTCTTGGGGGGATTTG
Source organism: Candidatus Zixiibacteriota bacterium (assembly GCA_036170655.1). Lineage (GTDB taxonomy): Bacteria > Zixibacteria > MSB-5A5 > WJJR01 > WJJR01 > JACRMA01. The sequence continues at coordinate 7,369 of JAVHPP010000182.1, forward strand.
TGTCTTTCTTGGTCTGGAGCAGGTCCAGCGCGTGGATCAGGCGCGCACGGGTTTCGTGCGGTTCGATGACATCATCGAGATACCCATACTGGGCGGCAATGTAGGGGTTTGCGAACTTGGACCGGTATTCCTCCGCGAGCCGTTCAATCTCGGCCGCCGGGTCGGCAGCGGTGTTGATCTGCTGACGGAAGATGATTTCGGCTGCTCCCTTGGGCCCCATGACGGCGATTTCCGCCGTTGGCCAGGCTACGTTGTAATCACCGCGCACATGCTTCGAGTTCATGACGTCGTAAGCGCCACCGTAGGCCTTGCGGGTGATCACGGTCACCTTGGGCACCGTCGCCTCGCAAAACGCGTAGAGCAGCTTGGCTCCGTGCTTGATGATGCCGCCATGTTCCTGCGCCACGCCCGGCAGAAAGCCGGGAACGTCCTCGAAGACGACCAGCGGAATGTTGAAGCAATCGCAGGTTCGCACAAAACGCGCGCCCTTCGCCGATGAGGCGATGTCCAAAACTCCGGCGAGAACCGCCGGCTGGTTGGCGATAATTCCGACCGGGCGTCCGGACAGCCGTGCGAACCCGATCACCAGATTGGCCGCATGGTCCGGCTGAATCTCCAAGAACTCACCGTTGTCGACCACGTGTGCAATCACATCTTTGATATCGTACGGTTTGTGCGGATCGGGCGGCACGACGGTGTCCAGAACTGCATCCGCCCGGCCGGCCGGATCGTCGCAGGCACGGCACGGTGGATCGTCCAAATTGTTCTGTGGCAAAAAACCGAACAACTTGCGCGTCAACAGGAGCGTGGCGGCATCATTCTCGCCGACCAGATGCGCGACGCCGCTTTTCTCGGCGTGCACCTGCGCGCCACCGAGACCTTCGAGATCGATTTCCTCGTGGGTGACCGTCTTGACGACGTTGGGTCCGGTCACAAACATGTACGATGTGCCCTGCACCATCAGGACGAAATCAGTGATTGCCGGTGAATAGACCGCGCCACCGGCGCAGGGACCGAGGATGACCGAAAGTTGCGGAATGACTCCGGAGCACAGCGTGTTGCGCAGAAAAATATCCGCATACGCTCCCAGCGACACGACCCCTTCCTGGATTCGCGCCCCGCCCGAATCGTTGAGTCCGATCACCGGGCAGCCCGTTTTCAGTGCCAGATCCATGATCTTGCAGATTTTGCGCGCATGTCCCTCGGCCAGCGACCCGCCAAACACGGTAAAATCCTGGCTGAAGACGAAGACCACACGGCCTTCAATCCGTCCCGAGCCGGTGACCACGCCGTCACCCAACGGACGCTGATCGGCCAGCCCGAAGTCAGTCGAGCGATGCGTCACAAATCGGTCGATTTCTTGGAAGGATCCCTCATCGAGCAGGATGTCCACACGCTCGCGCGCAAGGAGTTTTCCCTTAGCGTGCTGGTCGGCGGTACGTTTGGCCCCGCCCGGCTCGGCGGCCAGACGGCGCATCTCGTTAAGGCGGTCGTTTGGAGAAGAATCGTTTTTCATAGATACTCGTTGCGGAAACGCCGGCGGGCACACTGCGGTGCGCTCCTACAGGCACGTATCACATTGAGACGATAGCGACATCAATCGGAACAACGTCCATCCATTTCTTCTTCTGAATGATGCGGCCAAGAAGGAACTCGGCGTCGTGATCGAAGCCGATCACTGTCTTGGTGTCGCAACATTCGGCCAGCAGAGCACGCTTCGCCTTCATGGTGTCCAGTGGAAACAGGTCGACCGCGGCCACATAGGGGCCTTTCAAGTGGAACCGCGTGGGGATGATGTCCGCGTAATAGAGGAAACGCTCGCCGGCCGACATCACCTCAACACCCTGATGACCACGAGTATGGCCTCCGGTCTTCTTCACTCGGACGCCCGGCATGATTTCGGTATCGCCGTTGAGCAATTGCAGGCGGCCGCTGCCGTCCAGAAGCTGCAGACGCGGCCGGATGTAGACCGCGTCGGTGCGCTCGTTGGGCGTCATCGCATCTTCCCACTCGTCGGCCTGGACATAGTAACGCGCATTGGGGAAGCGCAGCGCCGGATGATCGGGATCGCCCGTGAACGCGCCGTTCGCGTGATCGGTATGCAGGTGAGTGAAGATGACGTGCGTGATCATCTCCGGGGGCACGCCAATGGCCGCGAGGGACGCATCCATGCGCGACGGTCCACGGGGCGCGTAGACCTTCCGGTCAAACTCCGACAAGGCATCACCCAAACCCGTATCGAGAATGATCCTGGCGCTATCGCTTTTGATCACAAACAGATTGGCCCGCATGGGCACGCGGTTCTCCGGATCGGGTGCCACCAGTTTTGCCCACATCAAACGGGGAACCACGCCGAACATCGCGCCACCGTCGAGCGCAAACTCGCTCTCGACAAAGGCCGCAACCTCCCAGTCACCAAGCCGGAATGTCTGAATGGTCGGGTCCATGCGTCACTGGGACAGATGTGAAACGCGCCCTTGCCAGAGGACATTATGGGAACAAGGAACGGACGCCGCCGCCTCGCGTCTACTCCCGCAACAACGTCCCCGCAATCACCAGCCGCTGGATCTCTGATGTGCCCTCGTAGATCTCGGTGATCCGCTGGTCGCGGTAGAGTTTCTCGATGATAGAGAACTCGCCGATGTAGCCATAGCCGGCGTGAATTTGCATGGCCCGGTCCACACAGAACCTGGCCGCTTCTGTGGCGTAGAGTTTGGCCATCGATGCTTCGAGGCCGAACTTGGCGCCCGCATCCTTGAGTTGCGCTGCCCGGTACACCAAACCGCGCGCCGCCTCGGTACGGACCTGCATGTCGGCAATCATCCACTGGATCGCCTGCAGTTTGGCAATCGGCGCGCCAAAGGCATGGCGCTTCTTGGCGTAGTCGATCGACTCGTGCAGCGCCCGTTCGGCAATACCCAGCCCCTGAGCAGCCACGCCAATGCGGGCTGTGTCCAGCGTCGCCATCGCATAGCGGAATCCCCGGGTGCGTTCACCCATTGCGGCGGAAAGCGGCACGCGGACATCCTTGAACCAGATCCGTCCCGTGGTCGCCGCCCTCATTCCCATTTTCTGGCGCAGCGTTTCCTTACGGATGCCATTGCTACCGGTGTCTTCAACCAGCCATGACGAGATCTTGTTCTCACGGACTCCATTTTCGCTGACCCGGCCAAACAAGACAAAGAGGGTGGCAACATCACCGTGCATGATGAAAATCTTTTCGCCATTGATGATATAGTGATCGCCTTCGATCCGGGCTTCGGTCTGCTGATTGGAGGCGTCGGAGCCGGCATTGGGTTCGGTCAACGCGAAGGCCGGGACGATCTCCCCGGAAATACACTTGGGGACATACTTCTTTTTCTGCTCCTCGGAGGCGAACGCGCAGATTGGTTCGGTCGCGAGGACGGTCACCGCGGCCAAAAGACAGGTCGGCGGGTCCCAGAAGCACAGCTCTTCGCACAGGGTCGTGTACTCGATGGTGGATCGTCCCTGACCGCCATACTCCTTCGGTAACGGGAACGCAATGAACCCCGCCTTGGCAAGCTTGCGATAGTAATCAAAGGGAAACTTTTGTGGTTCCGGCCGCTGGTCCAGTTCCCGGGCCACTGGCACGATTTCCTTCTCGGCGAACTCGCGCACCATGTCACGGATGGGCTGCTGCCGGTTGTCCACGTTAAAGCGAATCATTGATCCTCCCCAATTTGCCGGTTTCCAATACCTGCGACAACGCCCAAGAGTACCGTCTTGTGAACGAAAAAGCAAGAGAGGGACACGTGCCTTTGGGGCGGCAATGAGATTTCTGACAGCAGCCGGCCACGGCCTTACATGATCGGCTCGTGTGTCTTTGACGTGGCAACACTGCGGATGTACTCGATGATGTCTTGGGTGGATGTCCCGGGACCAAAGAGCTTGCCGACACCCATGCGTTCGAGTTCAACGGCTTCCTGATCGGGAATGATCCCGCCGCCAAAGAGATGGATGGAGTCGGCGCCCTTCTCTTTGAGCAACTTGAGGACGTCAGGAAACAGAGTCATGTGGGCGCCGGAGAGGATGCTCATGCCGATGAAATCGACATCCTCCTGGATCGCGGCTTCAACGATCATGTCCGGGGTCTGACGCAGCCCGGTATAGATGACTTCCATGCCGGCATCGCGCAGAGCGGCGGCGATCACTTTGATGCCCCGGTCGTGGCCGTCAAGACCGGGCTTGGCGAGAAGAACGCGGATTCGTTTCATCAGTCGAGATACCTGTCAGATATTGGGAGCATCCTTACAGTGGTTCCTTGCGGAAGTATTCCGCCAGCCAGCCCCGCCGACCAACCGAGTGGAAAACGAATGACGCGATTTCCTTTTCGCTGCCGGGGAAATCCGGCGGGATCGGGAACGGAGTCAGCACCCCCAGCAGGTGTGTATCGATCAGGTGACGGACATACGCTGCGACATATTCCGGGGGCTGCTTGCCCATCTGGCCCTCACCGGTGACCCAGATGCGGGTGATGGCGGCGCTCTCCGTCGGCACCACGCGGAAGTTGGTCATGAACATTAACTCGCCCGTCCAACTGCGGCGGAAGTACAATCGCGCGTCGCGGCAGTCAACCATCCAGAGGTCTTCCATGCTTTGCGCGCGCATACCCTCCGCCATCAGGTTTGCCTGCTCATAATCGAACTCCCAGTCGACCGCGACAAGCCAGGATTGCTCCGGAGATTTGCCCTCCAGCTCGTCGCCATCGGATTGCATCAAATGAAGAAACTTCTCCGTGACGGTCTTGTCGGATGTCGTCATGTGCATGCCCAGAGCATAGGCACGGCAATCGAGGACCTTGCGGCCGGTGGGCGAATCTTCACCGAGAAGCCAGTGGGCATCTGGCAGATTGGCATCATCCGTTGAGGGCGCCTTGGAATCGGCACAATCAGCGGCCGCCGCCTCGTCACGCCGCTCCTGCCCCTTTCTGATCGCGTACTGGATACCCCAAAAGAGAATCGGGATGAGCACCCATCCGTACGCGGCTAATGAATCGTAGGCATCCATGGCAGCGCCAGTCCTCAAATCATGGGCGGTTCTTCGTACTCGCCGTAGATGCCACGCAACACGTCGACCATTTCACCGAGCGTGGTGTACACACGAGCGCATTCGATGAACGACGGCATCAGGTTATCGCCGCGTTCCGCGGCGTCCCTCAGATCATCCAAAGTGCGGCGCACTTTATCATTGTCGCGCGCCTGCCGCAACTGACGGAGCGACGCAATCTGCTCGCGCTCGACCGATTCGTCGATCTTCAGCAGGGGGATTTCGAGCTTCTCGCCGTCCATGGTGAACTTGTTGACGCCGACCACAACACGCTCGCCATTCTCCACCGCTTGCTGATAGATATACGCCGATTTGGCGAGTTCACGCTGAAAGTACCCCTGATCGATGGCGGCGAGGACACCACCACGGCGTTCGATCTCGGCGAATATCGCTTCGGCTTCGTCTTCCATCTGCCGGGTCAGTGATTCGACAAAGTATGATCCGGCCAGCGGATCGATCGTGTTCGCAACGCCGGACTCGTAGGCAACCAGTTGCTGTGTACGCAGCGCAATCAGCGCCGCCTTTTCCGAGGGGAGCGCCAGAGTTTCATCCATGGAATTGGTATGCAGCGATTGAGTGCCCCCCAGCGCGGCGGCCATCGCCTGCCAGGTTACGCGGACGATGTTGTTTTCCGGCTGCTGTGCGGTGAGCGAGACACCCGCGGTCTGGGTGTGGAAACGGCAGAGCCAGGAACGTTCATCTTGGGCGTTATAATGATCGCGCATGTGGCGCGCCCAGATTTTGCGCGCGGCGCGGTACTTGGCGATCTCCTCGAAGAAGTCGAGATGGGAGTTGAAGAAGAACGACAGGCGCGGAGCGAACTCATCGACATCCAGTCCGCGCGCCATCGCCGCCTCGACATAGGCAAAACCATCGGCCAGTGTGTATGCCAGCTCTTGAACGGCGGTCGATCCGGCTTCGCGGATGTGGTACCCGGAGATCGAGATGGTATTCCACTGCGGCATCTGGCGGGTGCCAAACTCGATTGTGTCGACGATCAGCTTCATCGACTGCGCCGGCGGGAAGATCCACTCTTTCTGCGCGATGTACTCTTTGAGAATGTCGTTCTGCAAAGTCCCGCGCAACTGGTCGGGACGGACACCCTGTTTCTCGGCAACCACAATGTAGAATGCCAGGATGATCGCGGCGGGAGCGTTGATGGTCATCGACGTGGAGATTTTCCCGAGATCGATCCCTTTGAAGATGATCTCCATGTCTTTCAGCGAATCGACCGTCACCCCGCAAACCCCAACTTCGCCGCGCGAGCGGGCATGATCAGAATCGTAACCCATCAGGGTCGGCAGATCGAACGCCACCGACAATCCCATCTGTCCCTGCTTGAGCAGGAAGTGGTAGCGCTCGTTGGTCTGCGACGCGTTCCCCATGCCGGAGAACTGGCGCATGGTCCACAAGCGCTTGCGGTACATTTCCGGGTGGATGCCCCGCGTGTACGGCGGAAAACCGGGATACCCGATCTCCTTGAGGAAATCGATCTGCTCCACATCCCGTGGAGTGTACAAATCATTGACCGGCGTCGATGACACCGTCATGAACTTGCGCCCGTCGAGGTGATCCGGCGCCTGCACCTGAGATTTCCACTCCGCATGGGCCTCGTCGAGACGACGATGCACAGATTTCGGCAGGGCCGAACCGACGCGTTTGGTCAACGTCTTCTTCGATGACTGTGGGACTCCGCTCATGGCTTGACTCGTCTGACGACGATCTCACAATGTGGACAGCATCTCGCCGATCGCGTCATCTACAACGCCAATATGCGCAGCGAACAGTTTATTGTCCAATCATTTGTGGGGTGGACGCAACGGCGGCGATTAACGCAGCGCCTCGCGCCGTTACGAGAGCGTCTCGCCCGTGCTACCCTGCCAGCCGTCGTTGGAGATCGGCCATTTCGATCGCGCTCATGGCGGCATCGGCGCCTTTGTTACCCGCCTTGACACCGGCGCGTTCGATCGCCTGCTCGAGCGTGTCAGTGGTGATGACACCGTAGATCACCGGCGTGCCGGTGTCCATACCGGCCTGGGCGATGCCTTTGGTGACTTCGGCCGCAATGAAGTCGAAATGCGGCGTGTCACCGCGAATCACGGCGCCGAGCGCGATGACGGCGTCATAGCGCCCGGCCGCCGCGAGCCGGCGTGTCACAGGCGGAATCTCGAACGAGCCAGGCACACGCACCAGCGTGATGTCCCCGTCGGCGGCGCCATGCCGCACGAGCGTGTCGATGCACCCCTCGACCAGACGGTCGGTGATGAAGTGATTGAAGCGGGAAGCCACAAGGGCGAATTTCATGCCTGTGGCGCTGAGCCGGCCTTCGATGATGTTGGGCATATCCGTGAATCCACCTTTCTGATTTGATGCATCTAATTTCTGCCGTGTGCGGCCACGGATTGTCGATGATCCCGCTCTTCGCAGGGGATATTCCCGCTTCTCACGGCGGGCATGCTGGCAAATGTCGGGCACGGCAAGCCGTGCCCCTACACACGTTCCAGCGCTTCGAGCCAGTGTCCCAGCTTGTCGCGCTTGGTCATCAGGTACCCCCGATTGCGGTCGGACGGCACGATCTCGATCGGTACACGTTCGGTCACATTGAGGCCATACCCGCTCAGGCCAATGATCTTCTTTGGATTGTTGGTCAAAAGGCGCACAGAGGAGAGACCCAGATCGAGAAGAATCTGCGCGCCGATGCCGTAATCGCGCAGATCGGGGGCGAAGCCAAGTTCGATATTCGCTTCGACCGTATCGCGGCCCTGCTCCTGGAGATGGTAGGCCTTGATCTTGTTGAGCAGACCGATGCCGCGTCCCTCCTGCCGCATGTAGAGGAACACGCCTTCGTTGGCGGCGTTGATCATGCGCAGCGCGCCAACGAGCTGCCCGCCGCAATCGCAGCGGTCCGAGCCGAAGACGTCGCCAGTCAGGCACTGCGAGTGCACGCGGACAAGGACATTTTCCTTTCCCGCCACCTCGCCGCGAACGAGAGCGACATGGCACTCACAGTCGACGGTCGATTCGTAGAGATGCAGCCGGAACTGGCCATTGCGCGTGGGCAGGTCGATCTCTTCCACCTTGCGGATCAATTTCTCGGTGCGCCGCCGGTGGGCGATCAGATCAGCAATCGAAATCATCTTCAGATTGAAGCGCGCGGCAATCTGACGCAGCTTGGGGAGACGCGCCATGGAGCCGTCATCGTCCATCACTTCGCACAACACCGCCGCCGGCGCAAATCCAGCCAGCCGCGCAAGGTCAACGGCCGCTTCGGTGTGACCGGTGCGCACGAGGACACCGCCCTCGCGCGCTTCGAGCGGGAAGACATGGCCGGGACGGGCCAGATCGGCGGGACGGGTCGCGGGATCGACGAGCGCGCGGATGGTCAGACAGCGGTCGGATGCCGAGATGCCCGTGGTCGTGCCGTGGATCAGATCGACCGATTCGGTGAATGCGGTTTGCAGCCGCGCGGTGTTGTGCGAGACCATCGGGTGCAAATCCAGCTCCGCGAGGCGCCGGCCTTCGAGCGGCACACAGACCAGACCGCGCCCATGCGTCACAAGAACGTTGATCTTCTCCGGCGTCGCGAGTTGCGCGGCCATGACAAAGTCGCCCTCGTTTTCACGCGCCTCGTCATCGACAACGATGATGATCTCGCCCGCGCGGATCGCGTCGATGGCTTCCCCCACCGTGTTCAGGTCCGAGCCGTCGCTGTTGCCATTGCGTAGTGTCAGTTCACCGATCATTGGATCGCTCCTTGGTCGCAACTTATGAATTATGAATGATGAAAAGCCGAAGGACTTATCGATGTCGAAAGAGAATGCTTCATCCTTCATCCTTCATAATTCATCCTTTCCTCCGGTCCTTGCCAGCAACGCCTCATCGATTCTGCCCGATGACGGTTGCAAACGTTCTTGATTCTGGACCACCGCTTTGACGATCTGATCGAACTCGATATTGACCGGATCGCCGGTGCGCAACGCGCCGAGCGTCGTGCGCGCGAGCGTTTCCGGAATCAGGGCGACCTTCAGTGCGCCACGTTCTCGACCCGCCTGCATGACCGTGGCAATAGTCAGACTGACACCATCAATCGCGATGGAACCCTGCGGGAGGGTCCAGCGTGCAAACGCCGCGGGAAAGGCCACGGCGAGATCATAACCCGACGGCGTGTCGCGGCGCTCGGAAACGCTGCCCACCGTATCGACATGGCCGCTGACAATATGACCGCCGAAGCGGCCGTCGGCGCGCAACGCGAGTTCGAGATTGACGCGCTGTCCGACACGCCAGCGCGCGAAGGTCGTCTTCTTGAGCGTTTCCGGGATCGCCGTGCCGGAGAAGCGGCCGCGAGTCACGGACTCCACTGTCTGGCAAGCGCCGACGACACTGATCGAGTCGCCTTTCTTGAGTTGTGAAGCACACTGGGGCGCGTGGATCGTCCACCGCAACCCGTTAGCGGTGCGCTGCACCTCCGCAACCTCGCCGATTTCCGCAACGATGCCGGTGAACATCACTGTGCCTCGCCCGCGGAATTGGGGACCGGCATTCCCTGCACGTTCCAGGAGTCCGGGGACGCCACACCGTCAGTGGAGCTCGCCAAATCCGCGTTGCTTGCTTCTGTGGATTCTTCCGCCAGAGCTTCCGGTTCCGGTTCATAGTCCGGGTAGCCAGTCAGCAGAAGATCGCGTCCCAGCCAGCGGACATTGGCTCCGGTCAGCCGCACCGATTCGGCAATGCTGGCCGCCTTCCACTTGCCGAACGCATTGACGCCATTGCCGAGAAAGCGCGACGCAATCAGCAGATGAACTTTGTCGGCCAGTTTCTCGCGCAGGAACGATCCAAAGACTTCGCCGCCGCCTTCGACCAGAATGCTGGTGATGTTGTTGCGTCCGGCCATCTCGAGCACTTCGTGAAGATTGATTTGGTGGCGGTCATCGGGGCTGACATACCAGTCGAAGCAATCCGGGTGCGGTGTAGTCTCCGGGCGGCGGCCGATCGACAGACCGATACGCACCGTCTTGCGATCGTCATTTTTCATGAAAACGCGCGCGGATATGGGGAGCTTGCCCCAGGAGTCGAGGATCAAACGGATCGGGTCGCGTCCCTTGGCGGCGCGCACGGTCAGCGACGGATCGTCATAGAGGATGGTGTTCCGGCCCACCAGAACGGCGTCGCTGCGGGCACGCAGTGCATGGACAAACTGACGCGCGTCCGCGCCGGTCAGCGGGACATTGCGCCCGCCAATCGGCGCGATCTTGCCGTCAAGTGTCTGCGCAATCTTGAGAGTAACCAGCGGCCGGCCGGTGACGATGAACTTCACATGGGCTTCGTTGAGACGCACGGCGGCATCCTGCATGACGCCGACACGGACACCAATGCCATTTTCGCGGAGGATGCGCACCCCACCGCCATTGACCTTGGGATTGGGGTCCGGCATGGCGCAGACAACAGTCGCAATGCCCGCAGCGATGATGGCTTCAACACAGGGCGGCGTTTTGCCATAGTGAGTGCAGGGCTCGAGGTTGGTGTAGAGGGTGGCGCCTGCCGCCAGCGGCCCGGCCTGCTTGAGTGCCAGCGTCTCGGCGTGCGGACCACCGGCACGGTGGTGATACCCGCATCCGACAGCCTCCCCATTGCGAACGATGACGGCGCCGACCATGGGATTAGGACTGGTCGCGCCGACTCCTTTTTCTGCCAGCGCGAGCGCTTCGGCCATCCAACGGTGGTCGATTTCCTTGAGGTTGGCGGTCATAATATCGGACATCGAATTGCCCCCAAAAAAGAATCCCCGACGCTTCGTCGCACCGCCTCCGGCGGATAAAGCGCGGGGTTAAGTGACAAGGCCTAACGTTATGACCTGTCAAGATATACGTGGACACCCGTACATATTAACGAATGCACCACATCCGCGCCTTCTCCCATCCGGACTGTACCGTCGGCGCCGGAATTTCACCGGCTCAGCCATTCCGTCTTTTGTCGGCGGAACGGGTCGCGGGCTTTCACCGCCGGTCGAGGAATTGCGCCTCGCCCCGAAGGCCCTATGCCACTGGTAACTACGTACCAAGCCGGGGGATGGTCAAGGTAATTTGGTGCGATGTTGACATTTTTGATTTGACGTGATTCCCGGAAATGTAGGGGCGCGGCAAGCCGTCCCGCGTCCCCGCGTCCGGATTCTTACCCCCCTGCGACAGGCGGGCACGGCAAGCCGTGCCCCTACGCGAATGTGTGATCTTGTCCCCGGGTCACTTCGTGGAGAATGACGGGAAGTAGTCGTTTCCGCCCGAAGTCAGCTTGGTCAGATTCTTGCCGTCCCTGTCAATCATGTAAACATATCCATCCGCCGAGGAAAATGCCAGCCACTTGGAATCGGGCGACCACGACACGGGCGCACGATGCGGCGTGACGGTGTCGGTCTTTGCGAAAATGCGCTTCCGCGTCTTCCCGTCAGGGGAAACCAGATAGATGCCGTTGTCGTCATCCTGGCTGTTCACATAGGAAATCCACTGGCCGTCGGGAGACCACTGGGGACCATAGGCATTGGAGATTCCCTTGGCGGCCTGCTCGAGTTCGGCTTCGGAACGCACGATGCCGGAGGCGGGTTCAATCACGATGCCCACGGGAGTCTTGTCTTTGAGATAGACGAACGCCACTCTTGACCGGTCGGGGGACCAGGTCGGCTGGATGCCCTGAGATTCGCGGGGTTTGGCGCTCTTGCGGGTGAGCGCGTGGATTTCTGTTCCGTCAAAGGTCCGGTATTCGATCTGGTAGTCCGGCAGTTCGGCATCCACCTGGTTGGCGTTCCGATCGTTCACATACAGGATGTACTTGCCATCATTGGACCACTCGGGCGCAGACGAACCGTGATTGTTGGTAACCCACCACCAGGCGTTGGCGCGCGTCGAATCGATATTGCTGGAGAAAATGTCATAGATTCGGTGCCGTCCTCCCCCGCCGTCGGGTAAAGTGTAGCTATATTCGCCCATCCGGGCGTAGACGATGCGCTTGCCATCGGGATGCCAGCCGATCCGCCCCGCGATATTCTCCATGTGGACCCATTCTTTTTCGGGGGAGCCATCGGCGGGGAGGAGCCAGATGTTCTTGTCGCGGATGAAGGCGATCTTGGCCGGCAACTTCGCCAGAGTGTGAGTCTTCGACTTGGTTGGCTTCGAGTCAAACATCCCTTGGCCTGACGCGGGGATGGAGCAGAGCGCTCCCATGATGGTCAATATGATCAGTGATCTGGTCAGAATTCGTTGCATTGGTCTCATCCCTTTCTCTTTGTCACATTGGCACTTCTACAACCGACCGGGGCGAATGATCCCATCGGGTCATAGATATTAACGAGATCGGCGGGCTGGGGCAAACCCTCAGTTGCAATCGCATGACGCGATCCGCGGATGGAAAATTGCCGGCGTGATGTCGTGAGAGGCTCGCCGGCGTTGCAAAGTGCCATAGCCGATGCAAAAAGGACGGCTGGCGGCGTGGTGGAACAGTCTTGCGGAGGGGCGGCTGGATGTTATCGTGTTGCGGCAGAGGCGATTGGTGCACGCGCGTGGATTCGGCTTGGAATTTGCCTGACTCTAAATGGGCGGAAGGACGGAACGCGAACCGGAACGGTGTCGGGCAGTCTGAGGAGGTAAAGCGTATGATCCGGATATGGCGCCAAGAGCAGTTCGCCGCAATCGCTCCACGGAGGCTGAGCCGCGAGTGGAAGAGACGAGTGGGTATCCGGAGAGCCGGGTTCACATTGATCGAGCTGATGATCGTGGTGGTGATCATCGGCATTCTCGCCGCGCTGGCGATTCCGCGCTTCATGGCCGCGGCGGTGCGAGCCAAACAGTCCGAGGCGAAGCAGATTCTCAAGCAGATCTATGTCCAGGAACACGCCTACCGGCAGTACTATGATCGTTACTTCGTTCCCGCCGGGGTCGCTGACAAGAACAGTCCCACGACGTTCGCCGCGATCGTCGTCGAAATCATGTCAACCGCCCGCTACCAATACACGATCACAACAAGCGATGGCGGCGTGGCCACATTCACCGCGCAGGCCAACGTGGCCAATCCGGGGCTGGATGACGATCCCACGCCGGACACATGGACGATCGACGCGAACGGAAACCTGGTGGCTGTGTCCAATGATGTCACCAATTAACGGATAGGACGAATGGGACTGATAGGACGGATGGGACGGATGGGACGAATGGGACAGAGGAACGACAGACCCGGTTGCAAAATGCGAGAGGCAAGGCAGAATCCCATGCCCTTGGGGCGACAGATGATGCGAAACGGAAAACAGTTGGGCTCAGCCCACACCGGGATGCCGAGCCAACACGTCATGCGACACGGAATTACGAATGATTCACGGGCGACCGCGCGCTGGGCCGGTCATGGCATGGCATTTGCCAATACTGGAAGCGACACGTCAGGGGGACGTGACACGACAATGAACGAGATAACGCAGCATAAACCAAACCCCAAGAAGGAGGCAGACATGCTGTCCAATCTTCACCGCACCAGAAAAGGCTTCACCCTCATCGAATTGATGATCGTGGTGGTCATCATCGGCATCTTGGCCGCGTTGGCGATCCCGCGTTTCATGGCCGCGACGACCAAGTCGAAGCAGAGCGAAGCCAAGCAGATCCTCAAGCAGATTTACGTGATGGAGCGCGCCTACCGGCAGGAGTATGACACCTACTGGGGCAACGGCGTCTCGGCCGACAAGGCCAACCCGGACAATATGGCCCGTATCGGCGTGCAGATCATGGCCAGTGCACGTTACACCTACTCTCTGGTAGCGGCCGCTGCCACTTTCACGGCCACTGCCAATGTCGCCAACCCCGGCCTGGATGATGACGCAGCACCCGACACCTGGACAATCGATGACGCAGGCACACTTGTTTGCACATCGGATGACGCGACCATATAGCGAGTCCACTTGAATACAACAGTGACGACGGCGTCCCGTTCTCTGAGCGGGGCGCCGTTTCGCTTTGGGGGCCGCGTCGGGGCACGGCTTGCCGTGCCCGCGTGACGACGCCGCGAGAAAACCGTGTGCCGAACCGGGTTCGGGCACGGCAAGCCGTGCCCCTACGCGCGCTTGCTGGGATCGAGCCGTTGGAATAAGTACCACTCGCCCTGCCCGGACGGTGTCGCGCGATCCAGATAGATTTCGAAGATCTCGGCGGAATCGGTGCGTACGCGAAAATAGTTGCGATGGCGGCGTGTGCGCCAATCGCGCTGTGTGGCGCCCGGAGGGAATCCCCAGTCGAACCAGGAGAGGATGATCTCCGCCACGCGGTATTCCTTCCCCTTCCAGAAGAAAGCCACCGGCTGCTTGATCTCACCGACGGTCGTGACTCGGATCGGCTCGCTGATAAAGTGGGAGGGCATGCTGGCAATATAGGCACGGGAACGCCACGTACAAATGCCGGCCCTGGCGCACGTGCAGCACACACGGTGGTCAACCCGCGTAATTAAGTGGAGCGCCAATGGTTCGGGAGGGCAGGGCTCCTGCCGAGCCTCTTCGGCGGAAGGCAAAAAAGAGGCTCGGCGGGAGCCTCGCCCTCCCGTCACCGGGCGGTCATTCCTTCTGGCGGAGATGAATTCGGATCGGGACACCTTCGAAGCCAAAATGGTCGCGCAGGCGGTTGATGATGAAACGCTGATAGGTCTCGCCGACCAGCTTGGGGTAATTGCTGAAAAAGATGAAGGTCGGCGGAATGCCCTCGGCCTGCGTGACGAAATTGATGTTGACGAACTTTCCCTTCGCGGCCGGGGGCGGCTTTCGCTTGATGTCCTCGAGGACTGTCTGGATCAGTTTCGCGGTCGGGATGCGTTTGGCGCGTGCGTCATAGATGTCCGCCGCCATGCCGAGGATCTTCGAAGCGCGCTGACCGGTCAAGGCCGAGATGAAGGCAGCCGGCGCCCAGGAGAATGACCGGGCGCTTTCGTGCAGGTCCTTCACATAGGCGCCCGATGTGCCGGTATCCTTCTCGATCAAGTCCCACTTGTTGACCGCGAACATCAGCCCCTTCCCCGACTCGGCGGCTGTCTCGGCGATCTTGAAGTCCTGGACCGAGAGATCCTGTGATGCGTCGAGGAGAACACAGACAATGTCGGCGCGGTTGATCGCTCCCACCGTGCGCAGGGCGGTGTAGAACTCGATCTGGTCTTTGACACGGGCCGCTTTGCGCAGGCCCGCGGTGTCGATCAACGTATAGTCGCGCCCTTCGAATTTGAGAGATGTGTCAATGGCATCGCGTGTGGTTCCGGGCACGCTGGAGACGATCATGCGCGGTTCGCCCAACAGGGTGTTGACCAGCGACGACTTGCCGACATTGGGACGGCCGACGATAGCCAGTTGCAGCGACGCTGAAGTCACGCTTGCCGCGGGCGGAATCCTGGCAACGACACGATCGAGCAGATCACCGATCATGCGCCCGCCGAGCGCGGCGACTCCGACCGGGTCGGGAATGCCGAGCCGCGTGAACTCGTAAAGATTGAGTTCGTCACCGTGCTCATCGATCTTGTTCACCGCGAGCACAACCGGCTTCTGCCGTTTGCGGATGATCGTGGCGATGGTGGCATCCTCGGGATGCACGCCCGTCTGACCGTCCACCAGAAACAGCACAAGATCGGATTGTTCAATCGCCAACCGCGACTGGGCGGTCACATGACGCTGCATCTCTTCTTCGGATTGCAGGACCAAGCCGCCTGTATCGATCAGGATGAAGGATTGTCCGGCCCAGTTGGCGACGGCATCATGGCGGTCACGTGTGACGCCGGATGTCGGACTGACGACCGCCTGCCGCCGCTTGAGAATGCGGTTGAAGAGCGTCGACTTGCCGACGTTGGGACGACCGATGATGGAGACGATGGGGAGTGTCATGGCAGCGGCCGCCGCGATGTGCTCAGGCGGCGCGGGGGAATGATACGCGATGCGGGGAGCAGAGTCACGCGGGAACTGGAGGTGGACGTCAAGGGGCTGAAAGCCCCTTGCCCGGCAGTGACACGGGCGGGCCGCCCGTGGTACGCTTCATCACCAGGTGAGCAGCCACTGAGTGGAATCGGGCACGGCCAATTTGCGGCGAAGGATGGCGCCAGAGGAGAAACGGATGGTGAATTCGTAGCGGGTGTCGTCGGGGGTGAGAACGGAAGACGGGAAGAGATCGAGATACCAGTACCCGGTGGAGTCGGTGACGGCGGTCATTTCGTAGGGCGAGATTACGAGGTTGCCATAGCGCAGCGGCGACTGGCTGACACGGGCCTGGATGGTTGCTCGGGACAAGGTGTCGCCAGCGAGATTCTTCACCCAGCCATAAACACGGCAGAGACTGACGGTCGCGGGCTGTCCGGGATCGAAGGATGTCGCCCAGACTGTGTGCGAAAGACCCCCAATACCAATGGTGATTGTGTCGGGTTGCGGCGAGAAACGATAGCCGCCCTGATACGCATAGACATGGAACGTCGCCGCTTCGAGAGCGAAGATCACGCGGCCATCAGGATTGGTTGTTCCCGCGGCGGCGGTCGCTGTTTCGGCGGCGTTGTACACGCGCACGAAAACGCCCTGCAATGAAGTGGTATCGCCGGCGGCGGTCTTCATAACAAACAGCGTGCAGGGGACCGCGCCATTGCCGGCGCCACAGGCGGAGAGATCGGCTTTGTACGAATCGGCGGTGACGACACGCGCCAGATTGGAATCGGTGATCGCCGACAACGGAATCAGCCCGCCCTTGATCACCTGGTACGCAAAGTTGGCGACCGGTGTCCGGCCGCTGACACACGCCCGTACAAGCACCTGATAGTCCCCCGACGATCCGGCATTCGACGCCTTGTGCACGAACACATACTGGCCAGTGCGGTACCCGGCAGTGGTCGTCAACATGGAATCGAACTTGACGCCCTTGTGTGTCCAGAGCAGCACGACCGTGTCGGCATTGGCGGCATTGCCGAGCGTGTCGTTGACCGAGATCGTGACACGCACAGAATCGGCAGGGCCATCCCCGGCGACGAGCGGAGTGACGGCGGCGATGGACCGATGGGGCGAAACCGCCAGAACAACGGCCGCCAGCCACGCAGCGAGGGTCTTCGACGAACAGGCGGCGGATCGGGCCGGGCATGTGAATGGCTTCATTCAGCGATCCTTCTGATGTGTGATTTCTCTTCGGGCGTGTTGAAAGACCACCGCTCGAAAACTCAACCTCAGAAATGTGATTGTTTCTGCCGGGAGGGCGAGGCTCCTGCCGAGCCTGTTTTCGTCGGA
>JAVHPP010000183.1:0-8271 GCA_036170655.1 Candidatus Zixiibacteriota bacterium
GTTTTCCCAGACGATACCGTCTCAAGAGTCCCACGTCGATTCGGCTGGTATCTCGCGATGGACACCGATCCGCGGGCAGTGGATTTGTTGCCTGCTGGGCGACCGACCGTGAGGTGTCGGATCGCCGGGCCAGCCGGGCTGAGGGGCCTTGTATTGCCTTTGTTGTGTCCCGGCACAGTGGGAAGGCGCACCAACGCAACCGCATCAAGCGCCGGTTGCGCGAAGCGGTTCGGCTCAATAGGGATCACTGGCCCCGGTCTGCCGGTCGGACGTACATTGTATTCCGCGCCGTAGGCTCGACTGCTGCGGAAGTGAGCTTTCAAGATCTGACGCGCAGCGTCGGGGATGTCATGTCGCAAGTTGGCACGCGTAAGAAGGGATCCGGGCCGTGGCTATCAAAAGACGCGTAAGTCGCTGGGGCGGACAAGCGGGGGTCGCGGTTGCGACCATTGCGATCCGTGCCTATCAGGTGCTTCTGGCCCCGCATCTGGTGGGGGGATGCCGCCACACACCGTCGTGCTCGGCGTATGCCATTGAAGCCCTGCAACGGCATGGCCTGCGTCGGGGATTACGCTTGGCGATTGCTCGTATCTGGCGTTGCCGTCCGCATGGAACGTTCGGCTACGACCCTGTTCCATAAGCGCCTGTTTCGTTTTGGTGAGCAACTCTCATCAGCAAATTGCCATGGTTGACGACTCCAAACCATTTGACCCCAGGGCGCTTCTCGGCTTCGCGCTTCTCATCGCGCTGGTCCTGCTGTTGCCTGTGTACTGGGAGTGGATTGGATTCAGCAAGCCGGCGCCTTCCCCTGGGCCGCCGACGATAGACACAACCGCTGTTGCGGTCGTCCCTGATTCGTCACGCCCGGCGCCCAAAGCCGCTTCCGAGGCGGCGGGCATCGTTGCGGCTCCCGCAGATACGGGAGGGGGCGCCTTTCTCCGGGACAGCAGCTGGACGGCGCAGACGGTCCATATCCAGACCGGTGTCTATGACGTGCTCCTGTCGAATCGTGGGGCGCGCCTGATTGGGCTGGCGCTCAAGAAATATCACTATAACGACGAAGCCCGTCGCGGCCAGCCGATCATCGTCCTCGATTCCACCGACCGGATTGGTCCCCGATTCTGGTTCCCGCGCGATCAATTCGACTGGTCCGACGCCATGTTTACCGGCGACCGGCCTGCCAGCATCACCTTGAGCGGTAACGATTCGGCAACGATTCGTTTCAATGCGCGCACCCGGAAGGGAAACGACATTGCGGTCGCCTATACATTCCGGGGGAATCGGTACGATTTCGATGTCCGTGTTGCCATACCAGCCCCTTGGGACGATGGCATTGAAAACGAGTATTACTTCGGCTGGGGAGGAGGGCTCAAGCCCACCGAGCCCGACCCCAAGGACGACAACGGCTACTTCGCCGCGACCGCCCTTATGGGAAAGGATCTGGAGAAGATCAGCAAGTACGACGCGGAGTCTCCCCGCAAGAATCTGAGCGGCTTCACGCGCTGGGCGTCTGTGCAGACCAAGTACTTCGTCAGTGCGGCCATCCCCCGCAGCCGCGCGGCCGATGGATTCCTCGCTGTCTCCAGTCAGAAGCCATCGTCATTCAAAGGGCAGGCCTTTTCCCTCAAGGAATTCTCCTCGGCGCTGCGGATGACGTTGCCTCCCGGCGCCGCGCTCAATGACCGTTTCACCGTCTATGTTGGGCCAATTGAATACGGGCTGCTGAAAAGCTACGGCGTCGATCTGGAGGATTTGGTCGATCTGGGATGGCGCTGGCTGATCCGTCCTTTTGCCTTCCTGATCCTCTGGCTGATGACCACTCTGCATGCGCTCATTCCCAACTACGGGGTTGCCATCATCGTATTCGCGCTCCTGATCAAGGCGCTCTTCCACCCCCTGACCAAGAAGAGCACACGATCCATGCGGCAGATGCAAGAGTTGCAGCCGCACATGGACAAGCTGCGGGAACGGCACAAAGACGATCCGCAGCGGCTGAATAAGGAAATCATGAAGCTTTACCACGAAGCGGGGATCAATCCGCTGAGCGGGTGTCTGACTCTCCTGCCGCAGATGCCGATCTTTTTTGCGTTGTATCAGGTGTTGCGCACGACCATCGACATGCGCGGGGCGTACTTCGTCGGCTGGCTGACCGACCTGTCGCAGAAGGACCCGTACTACATCCTGCCCATCATCATGACCATCAGCTTCTTCCTCCAGCAACGGCTGTCAACGCGCGATCCGAAGCAGAAGATGCTGACCTATGTTCTCCCGCTGGTGTTTGGGTTCTTCTTTAAGGATGTCCCGGCCGGACTGACCTTGTACTGGACGGTCTTCAACATCTTCTCCGTGATTGAGCAAGTGTGGTTGATTGGCCACCCGGCTCCATCCGGCGGCGACGGCGAAGTGGGCGCCGGTACCATTCTCCAGACTGCCCCCGTTCGTACCAAGACGAAGGGTTGAGCGATGCAATGTTCCCTTCAGGGTGAACCCTTCAGGGTGAACCCTTCGTCTGTTCATGTCGACCTGACTCAGACCGTGTGCGCGATTGCGACACCTCTCGGGCAGGGCGGGCTGGGGATCGTGCGTCTTTCCGGACCGCAGGCGGTCATGATCGCCAGCCGTGTCTTTCGCGGAGCGCGTACGCTGGCGGATCAGCCCGGCTTCACCGTCCATTTGGGTATTGTGATCGACCCGGAAACGAACCTTGAGATTGACGAGGTCTTGGCCACTGTGTTTCGCCGCCCGCGATCGTTCACGGGCGAGGATGCAGTCGAGTTCTCAGCGCATGGCGGACGAATCGTCTTGAGCCGGATTCTGGGTGTGCTGATATCCTGCGGCGCGGGGCCGGCTTCCCCCGGCGAATTCACGCTGCGCGCCTTCTTGAATGGACGCATCGACCTGACCCGGGCCGAGGCAGTGGCCGACCTGATCGCGGCAAAAACCGGCGAAGCCGCCAAGGCGGCCATGAAGCAATTGAGGGGGAGTTTGCTCGAAGAGATTCGGGAACTGAGAAAGACTCTCATCGGGGCCATCGCGCGCCTGGAAATGGGGATCGATTTCACAGAGGAAGATCTCGCGGCCGGTGATCTCGCGGATGTGAAAGTCCGACTTCAAGATGTGTCGGAACGTACCGGTCGCCTGCTCGAGGGATACCAAAGCGGTCGCATCCTGCGGGACGGATTCACGGTCGTTCTGGCCGGCCCCCCCAATTCCGGCAAGTCGACGTTGTTCAACTACTTGGCACAAGACGAGCGCGCCATTGTCACCGACATTCCCGGCACTACGCGGGATGTCCTCAAGGAGTTCATCAATCTCAATGGCTGGCCTGTCTGTCTGGTGGATACGGCGGGTGTCCGCGAAACCAGCGATGTGATCGAACGCCTCGGTGTCGAACGAACCTGGAATGCCGCTCTTGAGGCTGACGCGGTTCTATGGATCATCGACAGTACGGGAGACTGTGCAAAGCAGCTTCCTCCCCCCGGTGTCATCCCCGAGGCCACGCCTCTTGCCATCTGCTGCAACAAGATCGATGCTCTACCGCCGGGAAGCGAGGTGTCGAAGGTTCCGCCATTTCTTCCCAACACGTCTGGACAGAATGATGACGAACGGCCGGTACTGGACATTTCTGCCAGGACGGGCACGGGAGTTCGTGATCTGCTTGGCGTCATCATCCGGTGGATCGATCGGGCGGACACTGGCCATTCCGTGGACATGATCACAATTAACGATCGCCACCGTGCGGTGCTGATGGCAGCATCAACATCGTTGCAGACTGCGATGCAGGCTTTGGCTGCGGGGAACGGCGCCGAGCTGGTGGCCTTTGATGTGAAAAATGCCGCCACTTCGCTGGGAGAGATCATTGGAGAAACGACCACGGACGATGTTCTGGGAGAGATTTTCTCCCGTTTCTGCATCGGCAAATGACGTTTAGGGTGAGATGAGACGAGCTCCACACATCGTAGTTATTGGCGGCGGTCATGCCGGAATCGAAGCGGCCTCGGCAGCGGCACGCATGGGCGCCTCGGTAACATTTATCACTCAAGACGTCCACGCGATTGGTCGCATGTCATGCAACCCGGCGGTTGGCGGGATCGGTAAAGGGCAGATTGTCAGAGAGATAGACGCTCTCGGTGGGAGGATGGGATACCTGACCGATCGTGCCGGTATACAGTTCAAGATTCTCAATCGAAGTAAAGGTCCAGCCGTGCAATCGTCGCGTGTACAATGTGATAGACTGTTGTACCAAAGTGCGGCACAGAGCGACATTAGAGATACATCTGGAGTCTCAGTAGTCGCCGACAGCGTCCGTGGCATACGGATCAAAGGCGAAGCGGTAAACGCCGTCCTCGGTAACTCTGGTGAAGCTTATGAGGCCGATGCGGTTGTACTGGCGGCTGGGACATTCTTAGAAGCGATTATCCACGTTGGTTCGAGCACCCGTCCGGCAGGTCGTCTGGGAGAAGCACCCGCCAATGGTCTGTCTGGTCAGCTTCGTGAATTGGGATTCGAAGTTGGCCGACTCAAGACCGGGACGCCGCCTCGGTTGGACGGCAGAACAATCGATTATCCGGTCTGTGATGTACAGCCGGGGGATGAACTGCCCCGTGGGTTTTCGCGTCGGCATCCTCTCCCGATTGCCAATCGGGCTGTCTGCTGGTTGACCTACACTACAGCCGAGACACACAAGGTTATTGCCGACAACATCGGTTCATCGCCACTCTACAACGGTCAGATCAGCGGGATTGGACCGCGCTACTGTCCGTCGATTGAAGACAAAATTATGAAATTTTCCGATAAGCCACGGCATCAGATTTTTTTGGAACCAGAGGGGATGGGTACTGACGAGATTTACATCAACGGATTTTCCACCTCCATGCCCGTGGATATTCAGGCGAACGCTCTAAGGACCATGCCGGCCCTCAGAGATGTTCGCATGACAAGGCCTGGGTACGCGGTCGAGTACGACTTTTTTCCGCCCACGCAGCTCCGGCTGACACTCGAGACGAAGTTGGTGCGCGGTTTGTACTTCTGTGGTCAGATTAACGGTACATCTGGGTACGAAGAAGCGGCTGGCCAGGGATTCATCGCCGGAGTCAATGCGGTGCTTGGATGCCGCGATGAGGAGCCGCTGATTCTCGACCGTTCGGAGTCGTACATCGGGGTGATGATTGATGACTTGGTGACATCTGGCGTTGATGAGCCATACCGTATGTTCACATCGCGCGCCGAGCACCGGCTTCACCTGCGTGAGGACAATGCCCAGCGACGGTTGTCGCGCTATGGCCATCGTCTGGGTCTGGTCAGCGATGACGAATTCGAAGACTTAAAGCGGCAGTGGGAGCAAACAGACAATCACATCGAGCAATTCCGTCGGACGACGATTTCATCGAAAACGGTCCCATTTGACGGTCTCAAACGTCAAGGGACTGTGACGATGGCCGCACTTCTGCGCATTCCGGGAGTCTCTTTCGCGGACTTAGGACGATTTGGCGCAGACCTCCCCGATCTTGAGGATTCGATCGCTGATGCCATTGAGGTGGCAATCAAGTACGAGGGATACATTGACCGTCAGACACGCCAGATCGAGCAGTTCAAGAAACTGGAGACACAGAGAATCCCGTCTGCGTTCACTTACACACAGCTGACCGGACTGCGCCGTGAGGCGAAGGAGAAATTCATGCGCATCCGTCCGATGACACTCGGTCAGGCCTCCCGCATCCCTGGCATTACTTCTTCTGATGTTGCGCTTCTCATGGTGCATCTGCATGGGAACGGAAGCCGTTCCAGCCGAGGTTGAGCGAGCGCGGTTTCACGTGAAACACGATTGGTCCCCACTCATTCTGATTGACATACACTCCCAGTCATCGTTGATTTTCCACGGGGGTGTTGCACGTGAAACTCAGCGTGGATCTTATCTGTAAGTCATCTGGGCTTCAACGAATTAACGACGCGCTTCTCGAGCGGTCACAGTTGTTCTGCAAGTTGGTTACAGAGGCAAATCGCAAGATCAATCTGGTCTCAAGGGCGGCAGACTCAAGCGTAGAGATCACCAAACAGTTCCTGCTCTCCGTTTCATCTCTGAGTATGATACCGGACAAGACACCGCTGCGATGGCTCGACATCGGCTCTGGGGGCGGGTTCCCGGCACTGCCACTGGCGATTTTCCGTCCCCAGATCTCTTTTGCTCTGGTGGAATCAGTCGCCAAAAAGGCATTTTTCCTCGAGAGGACTGCGGAAATTCTCTCACTTGCCAATGTTCAAGTCAATTGCCGGCGAATTGAAGATCACCGACCGAATGGTCTCACTGACAGTCACCGGTACGACTGGGTTTCGGTGAAGGCGGTCGCGGACTGGGAGAAGACGGCATGTTGGGGAGATCACTTCCTCAAGCTGGGCGGATGCCTGATGACATACAAGCCAACCGCTCCCAGTGAAAGCGAGATGAATCAGGCTGCAAAATGCAATATGGAACTTGTATCGCTATTGCCAGTTAACGATGTCATTCCCGATGTCAATGTCAAATCAATCATCATGAAGAAGATTGCGTGAATCAAGTCTATGTTGATCAATAAATTGGTTGACTTGAATTCAGCACAGCGATATGATTGGAAATGTTATGGATATCAAACTGTTAACGCGACGGCGCATCATTGCGATTGCCAATCAGAAGGGTGGTGTCGGTAAGACGACCACGGCGGTCAATCTTTCGGCTTCCTTGGCTTTGGCCGAAAGGCGTGTTCTGCTGATTGACTTGGATCCTCAGGCCAACACCACATCTTTCTTGGGCATCGATAAGTCAACCTTGGATAAGTCGAGCTATGAGGTTATGGTCAATCGAGTTGCGGTTTCCGATGCGCGATTATCGACCGGGATTGACTTTCTCGAACTCGTACCATCGGCCATGCGTCTGGTCGGAGCAGAGGTCGAGATGGTCACGATGGAGAGACGTGAGCTTCGCCTCAAAGAAGCGCTCAGTGATCCGCTACTGGCCTATGACTTTATCATCATCGACTGCCCGCCATCGCTTAATTTGTTGACTGTCAATGCCTTGGTAGCTTCACAGTCTATCTTAGTACCAGTACAGTGTGAGTACTTCGCACTTGAGGGTCTTGGTCTTCTCTTGAATACCATCGAACGCATCAAGCAGTCGCTCAATCCCGACTTGACCATCGAAGGAGTGCTCTTGACTATGTATGATGGCCGATTGAATCTCTCGAAGCAGGTCGAGGCCGAGGCGCGTCGGGTCTTCGATGGTAAGGTGTATCAGACTGTCATTCAACGGAATGTGCGGATTTCGGAAGCGCCCGGATTCGGGAAACCAATTGTTCTCTATGACCGCCAATCTGTCGGTGCGGAAAACTATCTTTCGTTAGCCAAGGAGGTGATCGCATCATGAACGGTAACCGTCTCGCACTCGGCCGTGGGCTTGAGGCCCTGATTCCTACTCAGTCGGACAATCTTCTTCCCAGGGGACGCCAGGTCGTCGATCTGCCTCTGGAGAAGATTACCCCCAATCCCAGCCAGCCCCGCGTTCAATTCGATGGAGCCAGACTTGAAGAGTTGGCTGCATCGATACGCGAGAAAGGTGTCCTCCAACCCATCTTAGTGAAGGCGACCGCGACCGGATACCAAGTGATTGCCGGGGAGCGTCGCTGGCGCGCATCAAAAGCTGCTGGATTGGCGAGTATTCCGGCCATCGTGGCCGATAATGTGACTCAAGCTGATGAACTCGAATGGGCTTTGATCGAGAATCTGCAACGTGAGGATCTCAATGTCTTGGAAGAGGCCGCCGGGTACAAGAGACTCGCTGAGACGTTTGGATACACCCAGCAGGATATTGCTGCCAAGGTCGGCAAGGACCGGTCATCGGTTGCCAACACGCTCCGTCTGCTCACCCTCCCGGAAGCCATCCGCGAGAAGATCGCCGATGGCCGCATCACCGCCGGCCATGCACGCGCGCTGCTCGCGCTGGAACTCCCGCACGAGCAGATCCGCTATGCGAAGCGCATCATCGCCGAGAATCTCTCCGTCCGCAAGATTGAGGAACTCATCTACGGGCGGCGCAAGCGCGTCCTCTCACGTGCCCGTCCGCGTTCCGCCGAGCTCGAAGCGGTCGAGCAGAAGTTACGCCTGAAGTTTGGCGCCACGGTGCACATCACCGAGTCGCGCAAGCGCGGGCGTATCATCTTTGACTACTATGGCCATGATGATCTGAACCGGCTGCTGGAGGTGATGGGGGTAGGGTGAGCGGCCGCGCGGGATGCGCAGTGT
>JAVHPP010000183.1:8371-24464 GCA_036170655.1 Candidatus Zixiibacteriota bacterium
GATGGAAGCCGCGTAGGGTGGGTGCTCCGCACCCACCTTTTCGGATATCGGCAAGTGTGGGGAATGCGTGCACAATGGGACCCGAGATACGCACTCATTAGCGGTGATGTTTATCGTCGACTGCCACCCGAGATGCGATCTCTCGATGGAAGCAGCCCGTCGTGGGTTTCTCTATGTCCTCTTTCCATGCCCTACCGGGCTTCGCCAAATCGTTGCATTCCGTCACACCACCTGTAGAAGTTCTCAACACCGTCAATCTCTTGCCGTTGATTGGATTCGCAACGTTGATAGAGATTAGTGTTTAATTATTCAACGCTACGATTCGTGGCGACCCAATATCCACCTCTCCTCTCGTCGTTTTGCATCCATATATTTCATTTATTAGCAATGAGTTACGATGTTTGCGCGATCGTGACAGTCGGTGTCTCCGCTTTGGCATGTCGTTTGACTATGTGAAATGTGGAACTAAGTCCCGTGGCCTTTGGTGGGCTGCGGCGGGAGCGAACGAGGAGAGAAATTCAAAACTGTGATCTGATAGAGAGAGGAGAATGTCATGGTTGCGATACTGGTCATCATTACAATAGCCGCCTTCTTGGTGGTTGATGCCTTCGTGAGACGGCGGCAACTGGCCCATCAGCCAGTGCGTGTTTTCGCGTCGTCGTTTGTGCGCGAAGCGCTTCAGAAGGTTTGGCTGGGACACCCGGCGCTGACACCGGCGGATTTCCGTCCCCGGCCGGATCGGTTCTATGATCCCGGACATACGTTCGTCGAACTCGAGCCCGACGGCACAGTTGCGGTGGGAGTCGACCGCTTCCTGCGCGAGATGATGGCTGACTTTCGTTTAGTTGGGCTTGTCACGCCCGGTCAGACGGTGAGCCGTGGCCAGCCGATTGCCGAGTTGCGTTCGAACGGCCGTACGGCGCGGGTGCTGTCGCCGGTCGACGGCGTTGTTGCGCAACTGCTCCCGGCGATGCCCGACGAAGGCGTGGAACCTCCATTATATACCATCGCTCCCCAGAACCTGTCGGAACACCTCAACCGGATGTCGGTGGGTGAACAGGCGCTCCTGTGGCTGAAGGACGAAATCGCCAAGCTGCACGGCGTGGCGGAGCAGTTGTTGCCGACGCCTGCGCTGGTTGGCGCCACATCAGCCGATGGCGGCTTAGCCCGTGATCCGCTGGTCAGTGTGTGCGACGAGGCGCAGTTCAGTGAGTTCAAGAACACGTTTGGATTGATGTGACAACCGGATGGACCGAAAGGACGGAAACGTTCTCATGGATCGTCAGCGCGCATTACTCATCGACATCACCCGGTGTATCGGGTGCGGGGACTGCGCCGAGGCCTGCAAGACGGCCAACAGTCTGCCGCCCCAAGTGGAAACGCAGTTGTCGGCGACCGCCTACACGGTCGTCGAGCAGAAGGGGGATTACTTCATCCGGAAGCTGTGCCGTCACTGCCAGGAGCCAACCTGTGTCTCGGTCTGCCCGGTCGGGGCGTTCGTGAAGACGGCCGAGGGACCGGTTATTTACGAAGGCGAGAAGTGCATCGGCTGCCGGTACTGCATGACCGCATGCCCGTTTGCGGTGCCGCGTTACGAGTGGACGAAGAAGGCGCCGCTGGTGCGCAAGTGCACGATGTGTCACGAGCGGGTCAAAGCGGGGAAGATGACCGCTTGCGCAGAGGCCTGCCCGGAGGGTGCCACGGTGTTTGGCTACCGCGACGAACTTTTGGCCGAGGCGCGGCGTCGGATCAGCGCCAACCCCGACGGATACTTCAAACATATATATGGAGAAAGCGAGGTCGGCGGGACTAACGTGCTGTTCCTGGCGCCCGTGCAGTTTGCCGATCTTGGGTTCCGCACCGATCTCGGTGACATCGCCCTGCCGAACCTGACTTGGGAGGCCTTGGAGAAGATCCCGAACTTCGTTGTGGCCAGCGGTGTGATCTTGGGCGGTCTCTGGTGGCTGATCAACCGCCGTGCCACCGTGGATCAGCTCCGCCACGAGACGGGTCAAAAACATCCAGAACATCCGCACGACAACAGAAAGCTGCGAACCCCGCAGGCAGGAGGTGACAGGTCATGAGCAAGTGGCGGGAGAAACTGACCTTCTGGCGCTTCATGTTTGTTGTCATCATCGTTGTCGGCATGGTGGCGACTGTGCGCCGATTCGCCCTTGGACTTGGCGCTACGACCGGCCTGTCGGACCAGGTACCCTGGGGCATGTGGATTGGATTCGATGTAATGTCTGGTGTGGCGCTGGCGGCCGGTGGATTCACGATCTCGGCTTTGGTCTACATCTTCAATCTGAAGAAATTCCACAGTGTCCTGCGTCCCGCAATCCTGACCGCATTCTTGGGCTACATCCTCGTGGCGGTCGGCCTGCTCTTCGATCTGGGCCGTCCGTGGTTTATCTGGCACCCGATCATCTTCCGCAACCCGCACTCGGTCATGCTCGAAGTGGCCTGGTGCGTGATGCTTTATCTGACGGTGCTCGCATTCGAGTTCGTGCCGGCGCTTTTCGAACGTTTGGGCTGGAGACGCGGAATGTCGGTGATGAAGATTGTCACCCCGGTGTTGGTGATCCTTGGGGTGCTCCTTTCCAGTTTGCATCAGTCATCGCTCGGGTCGCTCTTCCTGATTGTGCCCAACAAACTGCACCCGTTGTGGTATTCGTCGCGGCTGCCGTATCTGTTCTTTGTCTCCGCTATGGCGGTTGGATTCGCGATGGTGATTGTGGAGTCGTACCTGTCGAGCCGTGCGTTCCACAAAGAATTGGAAAGGCCGGTCATCATCGACTTGGGGCGGGCCATGCTGGTCGCGCTGGTGTTTCTGGCGGTTTTGCGTGCGCAGGATCTGATCGGTCGCGGGAGTGTTTCCTACATGTTCCAGCCGACGACCGAAGCCGGACTCTTTTGGCTTGAGATCGGACTGGGGATCATTCTGCCCGTTGTGCTGGTGGCGATCCCCAAAGTGCGGATGCATCCGCAAGGGCTGTACTATGCAGCCCTCTCGGCTGTCATGGGGCTGATCCTGAATCGGATGAATGTGGCAATCACCGGCATGGCCGCCAAACTTGGCAACTACTTCCCGTCGTGGGAAGAGATCTCCGTGAGCGTCATGCTGGTGTCGCTGGGATTGGCTGCGTTCGCGTGGGCGGTCAAGAATCTGCCGGTTTTCGGCGCATCACCGTGGACCGGAACTGTGGTCGTAACACCCGAAGTCGAGCCACATGAAGCGGCGGGTCCTGCCGGATGGCGGGCCGCTCCCCAAGGGGTCTTTGGAACCAGAATGTGAGTGGCCATGAGCGCACGCCGGACATATCCGTTGCCGGAAGGCGCCTGCATCTGGATGGAGGCCGGGGTCATTGACTACCGATTATGCAACCGGTCGTTTGACTGTGAGAACTGCGCACTGGATCAGGCACTGCGCGGAGGGTTGGAGGAACATATCGCCGAAGAGCAGGAAAGCCCGAGTTCTTTGCCAGCCACGCGGTTCCACCGGTCACACCTGTGGGTCCGCGAGACTTTGACATGTGGTGAATGGATGATCGGCTTGGACCATCATGCTCTGTCGTCTTTCTCGCGACCCATGTCACTCTCGCTCCCGCGTCCGGGCCGGGCGATCGCGCAAGGAGATGAGTTGCTGGCGTTGCTCGTCGATGGCGAGGCGCTTCGCTGGTCTGCGCCGGTCGCGGTGTTTGTCTTGGAGCGCAACGACCGCTGGGTGGATGATGCTGCTACTTTGCAGGCCGCTCCATACACTGACGGATGGGCGGCGCTCGTGAAGTTCCCGGAATGCCCGGCGGACCAAATCTGGATGGCACGGCAGTCTATGGATGCCTTGGAACGGTCCGAACACGAAGCGCTGAAACAACTGGTCACGGCCGGTATGAATGCCAACCGGGCGGCCGGGGTCACAGCTCCGGATGGGGGGCGTCTGATCGCGCCGCCCGATCAGCTCTTGCCGCTTCGCGACTATCTGGCATTTCTTCGCGTCCGGTGGGACCTCCTGCCCGCCGGGTGCTGATTTTGACAAATAGATAACGAATGCAGTCTTATATCTGGTGGCGTGCCTCTTCACTGTTCCAATCTTATGATCGGGACAGTGTGTATGGCGTGACCCGGGGGTGGATGTGTTCTCGCTCGGCCGGTCGTTGTCAGTCAAATTGTTCGCGATCCTTGTGATCGTGATGGGTGTCGGCTTCGGCCTTTCGAGCTGGCTGACAGTCCGCAAGCACACCAATGCGCTCATGTCTCAAATCCTGGCGTCGGCGGACCGTGTCGCCGACATTCTCCAGTCCGCGACGCGGCAGGGGATGATGCGGAATCGCCGTGGTGATGTGCGCGAGATCATCCAGATGGTCGGCTTTGAGCCGGGAGTCGACGGGATCAGGATCTACAACAAGGCGGGCGAGATCATTGTCTCCACCGACACGACCGAATTGTTCAGGCGTGTCGATGCGCAGGCCGAGGCCTGCGTTGTCTGCCACAGCCCGGCCGGCGCCCTGACGGTGCCCCTGCCAAGCATGCGGTATCGCATCGTCCGGATGCCAGATGGTCATCGCACGCTGGGATTGATCAGTCCCATTCGCAATTCCCCGTCATGTGCCCAAGCCGATTGTCATGCCCACCCGGCCGACCGCGCGATTCTCGGAGTCTTTGATGTCCGCATGTCGTTGGCGGGCGTCGATGAAAATCTGGCGCGGTCTCGGCGTGACCTGATCGCATCATCGGTCATCCTGGCGGTGCTGGCCGCATCGGTCAGCGGATTCTTCGTCTGGCGGTTTGTGCATCGTCCCATGCGCCGCCTGACGCGCGGCACGCAGGAAGTTGCGGCGGGAAATCTGGATTACCGCATCCCCATCGGCCAGAAGGACGAACTGGGGCGTCTGGCGCGCGATTTCAACAATATGACCTCGGAACTGGCCGCCGCCCGAGCCGAACTGACGGAGTGGGCGAGGACACTGGAAACCAGAGTTGAGGAAAAAACCGGCCAGCTCCAGCGCATCAACGAAGGCATGGCCCAGATCGACAAGCTGGCGTCACTGGGACGCCTCGCCGCGACCGTGGCGCATGAGCTCAACAATCCCCTGTCAGGGATCAACAC
The DNA here is from genome assembly GCA_036170655.1 of Candidatus Zixiibacteriota bacterium. GTDB lineage: Bacteria > Zixibacteria > MSB-5A5 > WJJR01 > WJJR01 > JACRMA01. The sequence goes on from JAVHPP010000183.1 coordinate 13,479, forward strand.
ATACATCAGCCTCGGCATGCGACGCCTGAGCAAGGTAGACTCCTCCAGCCCGGCGGTGGCGGAGACAATCAAGGAGATGCAGTTCATCCACGACGAGCTGGACCGTTGCGGCAAGATTGTGAAGAACCTTCTCCTGTTCTCGCGGAGCACGCCGGCGGAACATGTCCCGGTGCTGGTCGAAGACATCGTGACGCACTGCACGCAGTTGGTCAAGCACCACCTGAAGCTCAATGATATCCACTTGCGTGTTGAGCTCGAACCAAATCTGACGGTCCATGGTGACGTGCAGCAACTGCGTCAGGCATTGGTGGCGGTGCTCATCAATGCCGCGGAGGCGATGCCGAATGGCGGCGAACTAGTGATCCAGGGGAAGCGGCAGGATTCCCCGGGGTTCTGCGAACTGACCATTATCGACACGGGGCGCGGCATCGCCGAAACCGATCTTCCGCACATCTTTGAACCATTCTTCTCCTCCAAGCCCAGCTGCGCCGGTGTGGGACTGGGATTGTCGGTTGTCTATGGGATTGTGCAGCAGCACAACGGACGGATAGACATTGACGCGAAAGTGGGTGAAGGAACCAGGGTCACGCTGGTCCTCCCCACGCAGCCAGTGCCGGGAGGTGTGCCACGGAACACAAAGACTACTCCATCCTGATTGTTGACGATGAGCCGATCGTGCGCGACTCTCTCGGCAAGTGGTTTACCGAGGAAGGATACCGGGTCGAGACGGCCGCGGATGGCCGCGAAGCGCTGGATCGCCTCGCCCAGCGATTGTATGATCTGATCTTTCTGGACATCAAGATGCCCGGGATGTCGGGGCTGGAGTTGCAGCGGAAGATCCGCAGCATCGACGCCAACGCCACGATCGTCATCATCACTGCTTTCGCGTCGGTCGATACAGCGGTCGAGGCGCTCAAGGATGGCGCGCACGATTACATCACCAAGCCGATTGATCCCGATTACCTCTCTCACCTGGTGGAGAAGTTGGTGCGCCAACGTTCATTGGCCGCGGAAAACGTCGAGCTCAAAGAACGCATTGCCGCCATGAGCAGCTCCGGCAGCATCCTGGGCGAGTCGGCGGCGATCGCCAAGCTGCGCGAGATGATCGCAACGGTGGCGCCAAACGACACGACAGTCATGATCCGGGGCGAGTCGGGGACGGGAAAAGAGCTGATTGCGCGTGCCATTCATGCCGGGTCGTCGCGCCGTTACCGTCCCATTGTTCCCATTAATTGCGGCGGACTCGCGGAGACATTGCTGGAGAGCGAACTTTTCGGGCACGAGCGGGGAGCGTTCACCGGCGCGCAGTTCCGCCGTAAGGGGCATCTGGAAATGGCGGATGGCGGGACGGTGTTCTTCGACGAGATCGGCAACGTCGGCCCGAAGATTCAAATGGATCTGCTGCGTGTGATCGAGGGGAAGGAATTCTTCCGCGTGGGCGGCAACACGCCGGTGAAAGCCGACTTTCGCATCATCTCGGCCACCAACCGTGATCTGGAAGCGGCCGTCGTGTCCGGACAGTTTCGCGAAGATCTGTACTACCGTTTGAATGTGTTCACCATCAACGTTCCGCCGCTGCGCGATCGCGGCGATGATGTCATCCTGCTGGCGGCGCATTTCCTCTCCAAGTATGCGGCATCGATGAACCGCCCCTTCACCGGCTTCACCGGCGAGGCCCTTGAGGTTCTGCGTTATCACCGTTGGCCGGGGAATGTGCGCGAATTGGAAAATGCCATCGAACGCGCTGTGGTTGTCGGCGCGCCACCCACGGTCAAAGCGGACGACCTTCCCATCAAAAGCGCTGCCGACGCAGCGCCGCCGGAGGAAATGTCTCTGGAGGCGGTCGAGGCGGCACACATCCGGCGCGTGCTGGACCAATCACACGGCAATGTCATGCGCGCGGCGAAGATTCTCGGAATCGACCGGGTCACACTGTACAACAAGATCAAGAAATTCAACCTGCCCCGGTAGCCCATGGCTGTCGCCGATTCCGCCAGCGCGACTGACATCCTGGTCATGGGCGTTGATGGCCCGGAGCGCCGTGTACTGGAGCGGCTGGCCCGGGACTTGCAGATGACACTGGGACGCTCGGCGGCGGTGGCGACATGGGAATTGTCGCCGCAGTTAACGCGTGACGCATCGCGCGGCCAGTTCAATTCCTCCCTCATCCTGGCAGAACTTTTTGGCCGCGAGGTTAAGTTCCCAAGACGCATCCTCGGCGTGACCGGTGTCGATCTTTTTGCGCCGGTGCTCACATTTGTCTTTGGCGAGGCGCAGATGCACGGCCCCGCCGCGATCGTCTCTACCTTCCGTCTCCGCCCCGAGCTCTACGGACTCCCTCCCAGTGAGGATCTTGTGGCGCGGCGTCTTCTGGTCGAATCTATCCACGAACTGGGTCACACCGCCGCATTGACCCACTGCCAGAATCAGGGGTGCGCCATGATCGGGTCTACGTATGCAGAGGAAATCGACCTGAAAGGCCCGGGGTTCTGTGACGTGTGCCAGCGGGTGTTTGCGAGGTCGTGGGTGAAAAACGATGGGTGGTCAACTCATGGTGTCGCCCACGGCGACCCGGAGCAGATATAAGGCTCCATGCTTGATCTGGCCTGACCGATGGTCGGGTGTGGTGCATGAGCGCTGTCCCCGAATCCAGGCTGTTGTTCGTGGAGCGTAGGCTCGATCCGATGGCGTCGATTTAACGGATTCTTAACACGACGGCTACACCAACTCAATGCCGCGTTGATAGAATCCTCGACTGTCGGCGGTTGTCAGCGGTCGTAATCGTGACGTGTGACTGCGCGTAGAAGGAGGGACGAATGAACAGGGTGTTGATTGGGAGAGTGACGGACCAGGGAATATGGCCGAGCAGGGCCCTCAAAATCATCGCGATGGTCGTGCTTCCTATTATAGTGGCGCTCTGCACCGGCCACCACGCAGTGGCCAATATCAACATCGGCCAGATTTCCGGGACGATCCTCGACGAGAAGACTGGAGACGCGATCGCCGGAGCGAGTGTTCTTGTCGAAGGAACAACAACCGGAGCAGCCTGTGACATAGATGGGCACTACACCATTCGGAACGTTCCCGCTGGGACCTGCACGCTTCTGATCTCAGGTCTCGGCTATACCAGCAAGAGAATCACGAATGTCGTGGTCCAAACGGGACAATCGGCTGTCGTCGATGCAACGCTCCCCGCGGCTCTTGTCGAGATGAAGCCGGTTGAAGTCACAGCAGATCGCGCGAGGGGCACAGAGTCATCGCTTCTGATCAAACGCCGGACGGCGGTGAATGTGGTTGATGGGGTTTCGGCGGAGATGATCCGCAAGAGTGGCGACGCCAACGCGGGCGATGTACTTCGCCGCGTGACGGGTGTCTCAGTGGTGGACGGCCGCAGCCTCGTTGTGAGAGGAATGGGAGGGCGCTACTCAAACGTCCGGCTCAATGGCGCGACTCTCCCCAGCCCGGAACCGGAGCGTCGTGAAGTGCCACTCGATCTTTTCCCCAGCGGCCTCTTGCAGGAAGTTATGACGGCCAAGACCTACACTCCCGATCAATCTGGTAGTTTCTGCGGAGGCGTGGTTGATATGGCGACCCGGGAATTCCCCAACAAGTGGACGCTGAGCTTCTCGACCACCTCCTCGTATGGCACCACGACCACCGGCAAGCAGCATCTGTCGTCCGGGGATGGGCAGAAGCAATTCCTGGGTCTCGACATGGGCATTGACGATGGCAGCCGGAGCCTTCCGAGCGCGATCAAGGACAACCCCGGCTGGGCGAATAACGACAGTACGCGGCAGGCTGCTGGATGGGCACTCGCCAAACGGCGATGGACACCGAGGCGTGCGGGAACTCCTGTCAACGGTGGTTGCAGCCTCAATATCGGCAACCGCCTGGATCTGGGCGGCCAGAGAGAACTCGGGTTCGTGGCGTCGTGGACCTACAGCAACACATATCGGAGCACGCGAGAACACTACGCGGAGTGGGACGGTAGTCGGCCGAGCTTGGACTACAACGTCGAGCGTGGCGTGCAATCCGTGCTCTGGGGGGGGCTGGTTAGCTCCACTTTGAAATTGTCCGACAACCACAAACTTTCTCTGATAGGCATGCTCAACCAGTCCGGAGAGGATGAAGCGCGCCAAGCCACCGGGTACGATGTGTACTCGGAGAACAGCGTGGAGGAGACGCGTCTGCGGTTCCTGAGTCGCAAGATCTCGTCCTTTCAGGTGTCGGGCGACCATAATCTCTCCTGGCTGGCGCATTCTGCCATTCACTGGAGGGCGTCGACCTCCGGGGCCGGACGAAACGAACCCGGCAATCGCTCCAACCTCTACCTGCTCAACGCTGATGCTGTGCCCGGTGACACGATCCGCATGTGGTATCATACGGGGTATTCCGGCAGTAACATCTACACGGACCTGAAAGACGGTGATGCTCAGTTTGCTCTCGACTGGACTGTACCCCTGTCGCGGACCGGCACACGACTGAAATTCGGGGCCATTCAGGATGCCAAGAGCCGTGACTTCCAAGCGTACCGCTACCTATTTGATAATAAGAGAGGACGTTCGAAGAACATCGGGCTCGCGGAAGACATCTTCGTGCAAGAGAACATCGGCCCAGGCAACGACCAATATCGCTTGGAGAATGGCACATTCGCCGACGATCACTACGATGCTAACGAGCATAACACGGCTTTCTACGTCATGGCGGACGTCGCGGTACAGCGTCGGGTCCGCTTCGCGGGCGGTGCGCGTTATGAGGATAACCTCATGCGGCTTAACTCGTTGGATCGCAACTTCCCGATATCGGACCCCCGGTCACTGTTGAAAATCCGATCGGACTCCAGGGACTGGTTCCCCATGGCCAGTCTGATCTGGTCACTGTCCAATCGGATTAATATCAGGGCGGTCGTCAGCCGCACGGTGGCCAGACCGGAGTACCGTGAGCTTTCGCCGTTTGCCTTCCAGGACTATGCCCTCGGGCCACTCACCGCCGGAAACCCAAACCTCAAGACCGCCTACATCACAAACTACGATCTCCGGTCGGAACTCTACCCACAACCCGGACAATTGCTCGCGGTGAGTGTCTTTTGGAAGACGTTCAAGGACCCAATCGAACGTGTTGTGTCGCTGCTCTCAAGCGGCTCCCGGAACACCTTCACATTCGAGAATTCCGCAGCGGCCTCAAATCGCGGTGTGGAGTTCGAAGCGCGCAAATCCCTGGAGTTCCTTTCGCCCGCTCTCTCAGGCCTCACCTTGGGAGGGAACCTGACCTTCGTGCGCTCACAGGTGCGGATCGTACAAGGCGGAGGGACTCTCAAGATCCGTCGCTCGCTCCATGGTCAGTCACCTTACATGATCAACACAGTTCTCACCTACACTTCCCCGCATGTCGGCACTGAACTCTCTTTGCTGTACAACGCCTTTGGCGACCGTCTGGTCAGCATTGGCAGGTTCCCGACCGAGCCAATGTACGAAAAGACGCGACACCAGCTTGATCTGACCTTCGGACAGAAACTCTGGCAGGGCTTGTCGCTCAAAGCAAGCGCCAAGAACTTGCTGGATGCACACTACCGCGTGACTCAGAAACAACTTCTGGGAGATTGGAAAGGGAAAGAGGCGCCGGTTCAAGACTACAGGCTTGGACTCATGTACGGGGTCGGGCTGACTTACTCGCTCTAAGCCATAGTACAGTGGGAAGAAGAGACGGGCCGTGCAGACGCGCGGTCCTCTTTTCTTTTGGCAAGTTAGTGGGGTGGGATGCAACCGGAGGCTGGTCGCGCGGGGGATGCGCCGCGAGCGGACGACCCAGTCACCGCCGCGGCGCGGAGCGCTGGTTAGGAATCAGGCGTATTCTATAGCAAGAACATCCTGTGACACCGCCCAGAGAGTGTCGACCGCTCCCACGGGCTGCAGATCTTCCGAACAACACCCGCTGGATTCGCAGTCTCTGTCCTGGAATACGTCGGGCAGAAGGGAGTATTCGTCTGCCAGGATCAGGTTGACCACTCGAATGAACTCAGGGGTTGTCAACTGTTGAAGGGATAGAGCATGCCAATCCATTTTCGCCGATCGCTTGGACTTTGACATAAGCTTCCTGATCCGCGAGTTTGACAAGACATGCGCTCTGCCTTTGGAGCCGCTCATCGTTTCTCCTCTCCGAGTGGCAATCAGTCTCTGATACTGACGAGCTTGTAGCGACCATTGTTCTCCACAATCGAACCAAAGATGGGAAGGACGAACTCCGCTCCGGTGGAATCGCGTACCGTCACTTCAGTCCCTCGATGTGCAACGATGGGTCCAAACACCTTGTCCGGTCGAGTGAACCTCACCCGAACAAGTGAGAAGCGCTTGCCGCCGTAATCGTATAATGCGCGCCGAATCCCCTTGATGTTGTTTTGCTCCAGCAGGTACCAGGCCATCCCCATATCGCGTTCCACGCCGGGCGCCGGCGCCGGCATCTGCGGGACGAGCAGCGAGTCGTGCTCGAACTGCGTTAGCCTGAGGCGTTGTAGTGCAAGAGTATCGTTGCTTGCGAGGGCATCGAGGGTCCTCTGGCACACTTCCTCCGGAGATTCCATGGTGTTGGTAAGCCGGGACTCCTGTTCCCCACAGCCGACAAGGCCCCCTAAGCCAAACATCAGGCAGAGAATTCCCGGGAGACCTTGGAGCGGCATTGGCAAGATTGTTCTCATATCAACCTCGACTGCAGCAGGCGGTGGACCGCTTTGATTTGATACGACACCGCCCCAGGGCGGGGGGCCACTCCGGGACGTTGTCTGGCAACTCAGTCACCACTGGTTTATCTGCTACTTCAGCTGCGTTCACCTAAGCACCGCGCCTCCCGCAGTGTAGTTCTAGTGTTCGTCGAAGTTCGTCCATCCGGCGTACCACGGCGAGGGGTCCGTCGCACTCACGCAACCCAGAAAAGTCGCGGTGGGATCGAAGAACCCGTCACTGGGAGGAGTGGCGCCGATCGCCACATCAAGGCCGATCGGATTGCCGGGAGTGATCGGACGAAAATCGGGGAACCCGAGATCGCCATAAGAAGCGGCCCCGAGTACCGGCGCCAACGCCGGGTTGGCAGTCGGATTGAGGTACAGTTGGTTGTGGTACTTTGCCGGGTTATTCTTGAACTCATTCCCGAGCGAGTCGGCATCATCAGCCCACTTTCCGCAGTCATACCAGACCGAGTAGCCGACAAAGATCGAGTCGGCCGCGATCAGCCGCGCCGTGGGGGTGTTATCAAAGTCCACCGCCGACTTGAAGCGCGTCCAAACCGTGTTGAAGATTTGGCCGGCCGCGCCGCGACGGAGGTGGACGCCCTGGTTCGACACCGCCGCGAATTCATGGCCCATACCAACGTGGGTTGTGTTGTAGACCGTCGGCATCATGCGCGGGAGGTCATCGTGCTCGGTCGCCGGGTCTGGATGATTGTCCCACTCAAATGACTGGTGATTGAGCGAGGTCCCGTGATTCCGATCCTGGACCGCGAGCAGGAATTGTCCCTTCCACTGCGCGCCAATGTCGCTGTCAAAACTGTCGTCGTCGAAATCAGACACGATCGCATGCTTGATATTGACCGTACCGCCGAACCACTCGATTCCATCATCGGCGCTGCCGTTGCACTGGATGTAGTCCATGGTGGTGCCGCGCCCGACGCAGTTGAGTGTAAAGCCGTTCAGTTCGTTGTCGAGTGAAAACTCGCGACCGGAGAATTCCTCGCGCAGGTACACGAAGCAGCCGCTGTTGTCATCCGGGATGTTGCCGCCACCGATCCCCACGTTCAGCCCGCCCTCGGTGCTGTACATGTAGGTGGGACGGTTGTTGTTCGGGGCGGCGCCATTGATGACAAATCCACCCCAGTCACTGCGGTTCCTTTGTCCTGCGGGCATCATGCTTGTGAAGACGATCGGGCTGGCCGGCGTGCCAACGGCCAGCACGAACCCTGTGCGGCGGATGACGATTGCCGACGGCGTCGACAGGGAGGTATCTCCCTGAACCACGGTGCCCGGGGGGATGACCAACGTGTCGGTTTTCGGGCAGACACTGACTGTGCCCATGCTCCCGTTCACGGCATCGGTCCCAATCGAGAACACCCCGTAAATCCGGTACTGAATGGAATCGTCCTTAACCAACTGCCACCTCCCGGCGCCGATCCGGCCGGTGAGGGCGTAGACGCGCGACGGGAACACCGCCGGAGCGCCTGAGAACGCAACGTCGACGGTCGTAACCACATCGAGAACGTCTGGGGCGCCGTCGCCATTGAGGTCGTCGGATCCCAGATATCTGGAAAGAGAGGCCCCATTGAACGCAATATCGACGATCCCGACCACGTCCAATACATCGATGCCGAAATCTCCATTCACATCCCCGATCGTCGTTGCCGATGCTGGGTCACACACAGCATGGACGTTCGACGAGGAGAGGATGCTCGCGAAGATGATTCCGACCAGTGCAATAGTTCGTTTGACACGATCTGACATGAGATCTCCTTCTTGGGCATCAGCCCGGGTTTGGGTTCACTGCAGTGACCTCCCTTTTGGGGTGGCCACTTGGGACACACGCATTCGCCTAGCGCGGCGGACGGGCTGTGTTTTCACAGCCTGTCGAGCCAGAAGATGTGGGGAGAGAATTATGAGCGAATTGTGCCCCAGTTAAGCTTTGGTAAAAAGTTGATCCGCGCAGGATTCCACGAGAACTTCTGCGAGTGCCCCTCCGGCACCGCTGGATTCCAGTGGCGAGCGAAAGGGATCCGCACGCAGGCCCGGGCGTTGTGTGCTTCAGTTCGGCGCCTGCGCGAATACGGGTCGAAACGAGTGAGGCTCAGAGAGTTTGGGTTTGTCGGCCATCAGGACCCGCGCGAAGCCCAACGAGATGCCGTTCCATGAGAATTTGCTGATTCTTAATGTTGCCTTCACATGGCCATAACAGCGGACCCGCATGTTCTGTCATGTCTGTAATGGATCGAGTCCGCGAAGAGAGTCGAGCTGAGCGCCAATGACGATGGAATCTTCCAAGAGAATTATGGTGGTAGAGGACGAGAGGGACATCGGGGAACTGGTGCTTCGATACTTTCAGAAGGAAGGATTCACGGCCTATCGAATCGGCGACGGCCGTACCGCACTGGCGCGTGCCGAAGCAGAGTTGCCCGATTTGGTTATCCTCGATTTGATGCTGCCCGGAATGGACGGCCTTGAGATCGTACGACGACTGCGCCAGAACGACCGTACCATGCTATTGCCGATCATCATGATGACTGCCAAGGGAGAGGAGAGCGATAAGCTCATCGGCTTGGAGACTGGGGCAGACGACTACATTGCCAAGCCGTTTTCATTGAAGGAACTCGTGGCCCGTGTCAAGTCCCTGCTGCGGCGGGTAGAACGAAGCGACACTGCGCCTGTAGCCTATCAGTACGGAACGTTGTCACTGGATCGCAGCCGGTTCGAAATTGCAGTTGATGGCATTCCAGTTGATCTGACCAACAAGGAGTTCGGGCTGTTGGAGGCGTTCCTTCGCAACCGAGGGCGCGTTCTCACTCGCGATTTTCTTCTCAATGCGGTTTGGGGAAACGCGGCCATGGAAATCGAGACCACTCGGACGATCGATGTCCATGTACACCATCTCCGCAAGAAGATGCCTCTTCTGGCCGAGACTATCGTGACAATCAAGGACATGGGCTACAAACTTCGCGAGAAGCCATGAGCGACGCACCTGCCACGCACCACCAGGTGCACCGACGGGCGGGTCTGGATTTTCTTGACGATCCAAAAGAGACTATCCGCCGGCGTCGCCGGTCTGGGGAGTGGCGAGACCTAGGGAGTCCTTTAATCCTCCCCACCGCTCATGGTGTCACCCACGGCGATCCGGAGCAGATATAAGGCTCCATGTGAACGGACAGGGACGCCTTCTGCCCGGTCTCCGGTGCCGTTGCGGTCACCACGAAACTCACTCCGCCATAGCCGCATCCGGGGACGCCCGCTGGCAGGATAAGATTACGCCCCCGCCAATCACTGTCGTCGAGGGGCAACCCTGTCTGGTGCCAGATCACCTGTGCGAGCCCGCTTTCTGAGAGACCGGCGGCAGACAAGACGAATACCGGATCGTCATTCGGATTCCACGTAATGACTCCACTGCCTTCACCCTGTGGAAGTACGATAGCCAGGCGCTCGGACGGACTCGTTGGTCGCTGGCTGCATGATGACAGCACTATCATCGCGCTGCCGGCAAACAGCAGTGCGCGCATCGCCGCAATGTGAGTCTTCGAGCAGTTCAGTATCATTGCCCCACCTTTCCTGACACCACGGCCATTCCGGAACGAATCTGCTTGAGAACCTGTGCCACATTTCCCAGACAACACGAACCTTGGGGATTCCGTACTTCGCAAGCGCACCGTCCGTCGTGCACGAGCGTTTTGATTTCTTCGGCAGCAGTCGATTCGCCTGTAAGGGCAATCTGTTTCCGGATCGACTGCTCGGAGTGCTGGAAGCAATAGCAGACCCAGACCGACGGGTCATCGGTTTTCTGCCACACCGGCGCCGTCACGTCTTCCGTTCGAAACGTCGATCCTGCGGCGTAGTACACGACGTCGCAGTCCGCGGAAGGACAGAAACGGTACGGGTTGCTGCTGAGACGTTTGAGCGCACTGGAAGTGAGCAGCGCCTTGAGGGTGATATGATCGACCACACGGCCCTTTTGCTGACAAGAGGGGCAGCCCGCCTTGGCAGATTCGCTTTGCGGCACGGCGCAACACTCTGCATCGGCTGTGGGCTGATCCTGGTTGGGTGTGCAACAGTCCATACGGAACTCCTTTGTTATAGGCCGGTGGTTCTCACAGGTGTTTGCGATGCGGCCTGCCGTGGCGTTGCCTGATATCCCGCCTTTTGCACAGCAGCGATCAGGGAATCGACGGGCGGTCCATTGGGTGTCATTTTGAATGATCACCCGTCATCATCCCGTCTCCCCTGTTAATACGGCGGTTGGCGAATTG
>JAVHPP010000184.1:0-24070 GCA_036170655.1 Candidatus Zixiibacteriota bacterium
CGTGCACGCCGAAACGGGCACGGCAAGCCGTGCCCCTACAGATCATCGCACACGCAGAAAACGATATCATGCCTGACCAGGATGTGACATCCTTCTGTGTGACCTTCTCGCCTGAGCAGGCACGGTCTCTCGAGACGGGCACGGCCCCGCGAAACGGGCACGGCAAGCCGTGCCCCTACAGGCGATTTCGGTCTTAGGATAAGACAGTATGGCGGCTCTGCCCCAACGGAAGACGACGCGACTTGGCGAGTTTGATTACTCGACCCCCGGCGCCTATTTCGTTACGATCTGTGTTGAGGATCGCAGACCGACCTTGCAGAGTGATGCGACCAAGGGGATCATCGAGCGGTGTTGGACCGATATCCACTCGCATCGATCTCATGTCGAATGCGATGAGTTCGTTGTAATGCCTGATCACGTTCACGGTATCCTGTTCATCCATGAAGATCCAGGCACGGACGCGGGCACGGCCCCGCAAAGGGAGGGCATGGCCTTGCAAGGAGGGGGCACGGCCCCGCGAAGGGAGGGCACGGCAAGCCGTGCCCCTACACCTGTGCGGCGGTTCGGACCACTGAAACGCGGTTCATTGCCAGCGATCGTGGGCGGGTTCAAGTCAGCATGCACCCGGATGGCCGGAAAGGCGGGGCTCGGTCCTTTGATTTGGCAGCGAGGATACTTTGAGCACGTGATCCGCAACGAGAAGGAGCTGGGACTGATCCGCGCCTACATCCAGAACAATCCTGTGGCCCTCACACTCGCGTTCTTTCAAGAACTCGAAAGATCAAAGCCTCGGCCAGATTTGGTCCAGTGCGGATCAACGGATGACCGGGTGTAGGGGCACGGCTTGCCGTGCCCGCTCTTCGCGGGACCGTGCCCACTTTCGTGCGCGACACATTGATTACCGGTCGCTGTCCGACCCGGGTACCCATCGTTCCGTCCGGTCCGCGTATCGAAAGGGCGTGTTGAAGAATCGGGCAGACGGGAGTGTCTGTCCCGCTCTCGGGTATGGAAGTTTGCGTCTATCTCACCAGCGGCGCGGGGCATTCTCGATCACGCGGACTGTATTGCGGGCGGATCAGGATTTCCTCCGTTCACAAACGAAGTGCAACACCTTACGGGTGCCCCGGTCCGCGAAAACGATTGTCCCGGCTCCCCTGATCGCGTAGACTTATGTGATTATGGCCGATGCACCGCAGAAATTCGAAGACGCCTTTGCTCGGCTGACCGAGATCGTCAGCCGGCTCGAGGCGGGCGAGACCGGACTCGAAGAGTCGCTGGCGCTCTACGCCGAAGGGATGACGCTGGCCCAGTTTTGCGGCCAGAAGTTGACCGAAGCGGAAAAGAAGATCGAGCAACTCGCGTCGAACAACATTCCCGGCGGCACCAGCGCATCCACGGCGAACAACAATGGCTGATACGACCCTCAACGCCGCTGAAGTCTCCCGGACGCTTCAGGCGTACTGGAAGCGGGAGCAGCGGCGGATCAACGAGGAACTGGACCGCCTCCTGCCATTGGCCGGGGACCCATCCAACCGTCTGCATCGGGCGATGCGTTATGCAACGCTCGGAGGCGGCAAGCGGCTGCGTCCGATCATGGCCATTGCCGTGCACGAGGCGCTGGGCGGCCAGAATGAGTTCATCTATCCGGTGGCGGCCAGTCTGGAGATGCTTCACACGTATTCTTTGATCCACGACGATCTGCCCTGCATGGATGACGATGACCAGCGCCGTGGTCAGCCGACGGTGCATGTGGCTTTTGACGAAGCGACAGCGGTCCTCGCCGGCGATGCGTTGCACGCCCTTGCTTTTGAGATCCTTGCCGGTGCCGCCCCGAAACCGCTGATCGCCGAAGTGGCGCGCGCCATCGGCACGACCGGGATGCTGGGGGGACAGATGGCCGACCTCGAAGCGGAAGGGAAGACCCCCGACAGGGATCTGGTCGTCGCGATTCATGCGTGCAAGACGGGCGCGCTCTTTGTCGCCAGCGCCCGGGCCGGTGCGATCATGGCCAGCGCAGAGGAAGACGATCTGCACGCAATCGAGGCGTACGCCCGTCCGCTCGGTCTCGCGTTTCAAATCGTTGACGATCTGCTAGAGTTGACCGCCACCCCGGGGCAGCTCGGCAAACCATCCGACTCCGACCAGAAGCATCAGAAAGTGACCTTCCCCGCCGCTGTCGGCATAGACGCGGCACGTCAAACGGCGCAGTCACTGGTTCAGCAGGCGAAGACGGCGCTGGAGAGACTTCACGGCGATACGTCGATCTTGAACGCGATTGCTGACTTCGTCATCACCCGCGACCGGTAGAAGTGTAATGGGAGAATGGGTGCGCCCACCCCTGTGATCATGCGACTCGGTATCATTGTCAATGCCCGCCGCCCGGATGCCACGCCCACGGTGGCGGCAATCGAAAGCTGGGCAGCGCGCCACAACTGGCCGGTGACGGCGCGTGGCCGCATCGACATGGTGGAAGAGCCGGACTTCCGCGTTTTTTCCCGCGACCTCTTTGACGGCCAAATCGACTTGTTGCTGGCCCTCGGCGGCGATGGGACCATGCTTACGGCTGTCCGTACAGTAGCCGATCTTGGGATCCCGGTCCTCGGCATCAATCTCGGATCGCTCGGCTTTCTGACTGTCGTTACCCCCGGCGACTGCCACAAGGCGCTCGACCGGATCAGCCGGGGAGACTACAAGATCGAAGAGCGACTCATGCTCGAAGTCTCGGAACCGGGCGTGACGGGCGCCCGCGAATTGTGGTCCGCCCTGAATGATGTCGTCATCATCAAGGGGGGAATGTCGCGCATGGTCAAGCTGACAGTCACCCACAACGGTGAGTATGTCAGTTCATTCTCGGGTGACGGGATGATTGTCGCCACCCCGACCGGATCGACGGCTTATTCGCTGTCGGTCGGCGGTCCGATTCTCATGCCGTCGATGCAGGGATTCATTCTCACGCCAATCTCGCCCCACACGCTCGCCCAGCGGCCCATGGTCTTTGAGGCCTCGGCACGGCTGGAAATCACAGTCAACACCGTAGTCGAGAATGCCGTGCTCACGGTCGATGGCCAGTTGGCCCGCCACTTGAATCAGGGATCGACGGTCCTGATCACCCAAGCCCGCCATCCGGCGCGCCTCATCAACTTTCCCGACCGGCCCTTTTTCCGCCTCTTGCGCGACAAACTGCACTGGGGAATCAGCCCCGCCCTCGACCAGCAAGACACCTTTGGGCAGGACGCGTAGCGGTCCGCCCGCCGCAGCAGATTGAGCGCCTATCCTCTGGCTGGGTGACCTTGCCCAAGGGCGTGTTGAAAAACCCCTGCTCGACTCTACAACTCGAGAAACGTAATTGCTTTTGTTGGGAGGGCGAGGCTCCTGCCGAGCCTTTTCGGTGGGAGGCAGAAAAAGAGGCTCGGCGGGAGCCTCACCCTCCCGCTGGGAAAACCTGCTGGCACTTGGCGGATTGGGGGTTTTTCAACACGCCCCCAAGGCGGGCTGATCTTCTATTCCCTGCTTGGTCACATGGGTCTTCCCCGAGACCAGCGGCACAATTGTGAATGATCGTGCACAGCGCCTCGCGATACCCCTTAGACGATCAACATGATGAATCCGTAAGATGTTGTGCGCTTTTGTGTTGACAGGCCCAATTAAATTGTTACATTACCACAAGATTGGTACGGCTGTTGCGCAACATGCCACCGTACGCCTTTGACGTTGATACAGGTACTCAAGATTGTGAGATACCGATGCAGACCCATCACCCATGCCGTGCCAAACGAGACGCAAACTCACCCTCGCGGGTCAGCTCATCTGCATGGGCATGGTCGGGTCTGGACGCGGACGGGGCTCATCGGACATCGGCGGCGAATCCCGACCCATTTCGGTCTTCTTGTGTCACCGCAATGGAACTTTTGCATCGGCAGATTTGTTCAGATTCTGTGGATATGGCCCATTCATGTTGGCGTCGGAGCTTTCTTGGGAGTGGCAAGCGAAATATGCCGCACGCCCATCGGGGCACACAGCAAAACGATTGGGCATTATGTCACGTAACATATGCAGGGCCGGGGGAGATGACCTGCGCTCGCTTCTGACCCTCCCGAGCGTAGCCGTTCCCAACGACATCCCACCCCGGCCTGCTTTTTTCCCCCGAAGACAGAATGACCGATGTGTCGGCGGACGGCTTGCCTGCCGCCGTCTACCGCTTCGACCGCGACACCGTCTTTGCCGGCCATGGCAGCATTCCATAGCAAGCCGCCGAAAGCACCGGCGCACGAAAGAAACCGGCAGGGAAGCGTTTCGCCCTGCCGGGTATTGTGACGTGACCTGTACTGAGGTTCTCTGTCAGTCGATGAATATGGCTGTGCGGATATTGATGATGTAATTCGATGACAACTGTGATTCGTTGAACTTGCGATAAACCGGGATTTCCGCGGACGCCTGCAGGGTGACGGTCCGCGCTCCCACGTAAATCAGCGACGGTGTGTAAAACAGTACCGTGCCGCCCCGGTTGGCTACTGGGGCGCCGTTTTGCCGATCGCGTCCCATCCAGTTCCCGTTCAACTGATTGACCCATTCCAGACTGTGGTTGAGGCGATAGGACAGGTAGGTTGCTCCGACGATCTCGTTGCCCCACTGGTAGTGATTGATATTCTCCTGGGACGACATCCGGTAGATCCCCGACAGCCCCCAGCCCAGACGGAAGTATCGCTGGTGGTACAAGAGGCCGATCAGAGGATCCATCGTTCCGGTGCCGAGTTGGAGGTTATCGGTCAGGCGCGTCTTGTTCGCATCGGTTACATCAGTGCGGCCGGTTGGCAGACGCACTCCGAGCGCCAGCGCAAACACCGGTCCCTGGCGCCGCCCGGCGTATTCCGATGGTCCCGTGTGAATGTAGTCGTCGTACCCGTCGTCGCCGCTGGGGTAGTACTCGTCGCCGAAGCGGACCAGATCGCCGAACTTAATGCGCAGATACGACATCAGTATGATATCGCCGATGCCCTGTGCGCCGCGCCGGTCGGTGAACAGAAGGCCCGGTGTCCCCGAGGCCAGACCGGAGTCCGCCTGGCGTGTGTTGAACACATACTTGTAGGGGATGATGGCATTGAGCGTGACGTTCTCCGAAAGACCATAGGACATGTCGAGAGCCAGTGTGCTGTTGAGCGTGAACGCGTCGTCGTTGTTGGCCGCCGGTTTTTTCCCGGAGCGCGCCTCGTCGAGCATTTCATACTCGTAGGACAGCGCCCCAACCCACCGCCCGCTGGGGATCGTCAGAGACGCTTCCTTGGCGAGATTCTCGGAGGGAAGGGTCATACGTCGCGGTCCGATCTCGGCGGCTTGAATCGAGGCAACCGAAACGGGGGCCAAAATCGCCGCAAACATCACCCAGCGACAAGCAAAGATCATAGAGCGCTTCGGCGGCGTGCCAGTGCGCTTGTTCATCGTGCTCTCCTGTCTTGCATGGAACTCCATGTCCGCTCCTATGGATTGGCGGCGGAGCAACGCTCTTGTCAGAGGGCATCGCCCATCCAAGGGTGTTATCGGCAGGACGCTTCTTCCCTTGACTGCTGATGGGACATGGCGTTATGTGAAAGCGGGCTGTTGCCTCGTGGACGCGGATTGGGCGGGGAAATTCGCCGGGCGAACGGCTGATTCTTGGTCCCGAACGCGTGCCATTGGGACGCAAAGGCCCGGTGGCGGGAAGACTCAACGGAAGTGCCAACCAATGGTCCGTGATGGGACGATGGGAGAGGTCATGATGACGTGGCGAATGGTTACAGTAGTGGCAAGCGCCCTAACCGTGATGACAGCGACTCTCGTGCTGGCGGGGGACGCGCAGCCGACCGGTATCGTGACCGGTAATCTATTTGTCGATCAACTGTATGGCTATCGCTTCGAGAAAGGCGACAACTGGAAGTTCGGCAAGATCGAAAAGGAGAAGCCGGCGGATCTCAAGCGCCTGCGATTCTCCGCCACTCAGATGAACTACACGATTCCCGATAATCGCCGGTCAAATCAGGAGAACTACACACCGCCCCAAATCGGGTTGTGGGTGGACACCACCAGTTTGTCCGTCGAGGAGTTCGCTGCCGGACTCAAGTCGCCCAAGTCCAAGCTGAAAGCGTACAAAGATCTCAGCGAGAACTTCCGCCTGCTCACACGGGGAGACTTTGAAAAGGAATTGAGAATCCAACTTGATGGGATCAATGGCTACCTCCTCCGCTTCACTTACAAATATCAGGTGCAGATCTATAACCGCGCCAACGACCCGACGGATCTCGTCGACGAGTCCCGTCTGGGCGACCTGTACCTGGTGAAGGATGGCCATCAGATCGTGGTATTCTTCTACACCTGCGAGCGCCCGTCGTACCTTCTGGTCAAAGAAGAAGTCGAGACCGCCTTGCTGAAACTGAAGCTGAAACCGGAGACGACAGGCGACAGCACGTCCACCACGAAATGATGGCCGGTCAGATCGACAGGACGGGCCGCAGCGAATGATCCATGCCGCAGCGCCTCTGATGTCGGCCACAGGAATTGCCGGTCAGATTGGGACCGATGAGTCTGGCAAGGGCGACTATTTCGGGCCGCTGGTCATCGCGGCCGTCTGGGCTGACCCAGCGACGGCTGACATTTTTCGTGACTGGGGTGTCACCGATTCGAAGAAACTCTCGGATGGGCGCGCTCACATTCTGGCCCGTCAGATTGCCGGCACCAGGCTTCCCTGTGCGGTGATTACCATCGGGCCGGAACGTTACAACGCACTCCACGCGCAGATGAAGAACTTGAATCGTCTGCTGGCCTGGGGGCATGCCCGCGCCATTGAGAACATACTGGAAAAAGCGCCAGCCGACCTTATTGTTACCGACCAGTTTGGCGATCCCAGTCTGGTTGAGAATGCCCTTCTCGAAAAGGGACGCCAGGTCACGCTGAAGCAGATGCATCAGGGTGAACGCGATATCGTTGTTGCAGCGGCTTCGATCATGGCGCGATCGGAATTTCTGCGCCGTCTCGAACAACTCTCGCAAACAGCAGGCATGCCGCTCCCCAAGGGTGCAGGCCCGCTGGTCGATCAGGCCGCCGCGCGTCTTCTGGCCCGTGGTGGCATGGATCTGCTCAGCAAAGTCGCCAAACGGCACTTCAAGAACACACAGAAGGCGCAAGCCATTCGGCTGGACTGACGTCAGCGGCCTTGATACGTCGTGTGAGGTATGGATGGCTCGGACCTCAGAGTGCATGCGATGCTGTGCTGGTCGATGGCGAACGGCGCTGATTGTAGCGGGCATGACTTCATAGCGATCAGTAGTTTTCCGCCTTGAAGCACGTGATCATAACCTGAATGGCCGTCTCTTCCCGTACTGCTCCTGTTGTTAAGTTTTGCTCCGACAAGCCGATGGAATGAATGTAGTGGATGGGAGGCCCCTTCCCTCCCATCGCGACTTGCACAGGAGCCATGGTCACGGATGGCTGAACAGTCGCCAGGCAGTACCGGATGTCCGTCATGATTGTCGATCATTTGCTTCACACCGGAAGAGTTCTTTCGCAAGATGCAGTTGTTGCGCAAGCGCTCGCCGGACCAGTTCAATTCATGGAAGAATGGGGGGGAAGTCCCATGTTGACGACAGGGATCGTTTGGCTCGTGCTCGCTGGCGCTGTTATGCTTCTGGCATTGTCTCTGGGGGCACGCTCGTCTCGGACACTGCGTTGGATGCAGGCAAGCGCGGTCACGCTGACAGTAGCCGCTGGGCTAATAGGGCTCTTGTTCTGGGGAATCCCCCAGGGTGAGATCACTGGCGTGACCAGCGACGTCGGACTTATGATGTTCGCGGCCGCCGGACTCGGAATCCTGACGTTGATGATTGTCACTGGCCGCACCCGACAGGGAAACCGTGCGACCTGCCAGACGGTCGAAGGCGAGGCCGTTCTCTGGCGCGCTGCCATGCGTGCCGTCACAGAGTCGCCCACACTAAATCAGATGCTTCTGGGCGTGGCGTCGGCTCTGCGCAATGCAACCGGCGCCGCCTCCGCGATCGTCTACAAATACGATGCGCGTGACGATAAATCCGTCCTCGTTGGCACAGCGTTGTCGGATGTCTCGACCGGCGCCCAGAAGCACGCGGGCCAGACCGAGGAATCGATTGCGCGGCAAAATATGGCGGAAGGCCATGTCGCCGTGTACACACTCACGGCTGAAAGCCGTCGTTCCCGTTCACCGCGTTACTGGATTGGCATCCCGATGCAAACCGGAGGCAGGTTTCTCGGTACCGTGCTGTTGTCCCAGCCGACAGCGGACACGGAATCAGAGACAACCTCGCGTCTCTTGGGCAGCGTGGGGATGCTGGCGGCGCGGGCCATGTCCGACTGGGCGGAGGCGTCATTCGGCGCGGCCAGCCGTTGTTGCACGGAGAATCTCAATGCTCTCTCACTGGCTCTGATGAATGAACATTCATTCGAACGGGCGCTCCCGTTGATCGCCCGCGCGCTCGATGGTTTGGTGGACGCTGACTATCTGTCAGTGGCTTGGCTCGATCGGGCGCATTTCCACGAAGATCGTGCCAGCATGATCATCGGCGAGCAACGAATTGTCGAAAATCGCCGCCGCTGGCCCATCTGGGACGGCACGACCAGTCGTCTGCTTTTGATGAAACGTCCGTTGATCACACCTGACCTCGCCTGTTCCGGGGATGACACCGATGCGGAAGCGGCATGGGAAAACCGGCTTGGTCTTCGGTCGCGCATCGTCGTACCGATTCACGACACCGAACGACTCCTCGGTTCGATCACCCTCGCACACCGCAAAGTGGCGCGCTATGGCGAGGACGAAAGCGTTCCCTTGGCCGCGCTGGCCACAGTTGTCGGCGCCTGGATGAAGCGTCTCGAAGCAGAGCGTCAGGCAGAACGTTCTCACGAAGCCGTCTGTCTGGCCAATGAATGGGACCGCGATCCCTTTCTCCGCCAGAGCGACACGGAACTTCTGCATGAAGCCCAGCGTGCGATCAGAACTTCGGCGCTGCGTCTGTACCGTATCTCCGCCGACGGATTGTCCCTGGAGATGCTCGGATCGGCCGGACGCGCGGCGCGGAATCTGGCGCCGGCGACACGGATTTTGCTGGCCGATGCTCCTTGGCACCGCTGGTCGATGACCGACCGGGCGCCACGTCGCATCGACCAAAGCGATCCCGAGTCGATCATGGAGAAGGGCGAACTCGAGCGCGCCATGATTCCCCGCATGAAGACCGGTTGGATTGTTCCCATCGTCAGCGGCGACCGAATCATGGGGTTCATCGATGCGATGGAAACGCGCGATCCGGACCGTCACACGGTGAGCGAACCCGAATGTCTGTTGCTCGCGGCCATCGCGCGCACCTTCGCCCGGCGGTGGTTGCGAACGGAATCGACGGTGGCAGGTGATGCGTTCGCGCAGGAATGGCCAAAGCGCATGTCATCCTTCAATAACACGATCATCAATCCCCTGACCGGCATCATTGGCTCCGTCGAGTTGATTCGTCATAAGCAGCCGGGACTGACCGAAGAAACGCTGAAGTACTTGAACACGGTTGAACGTTGCGCTGGCAGAATCCACACATCGGCTCTCGAATCCCTGGGCCCCCGTCCGTGCGAATCCGGAATTGATGGCAGTGATCCGAAGGACCTGATCGGACGCCGGTACACGGTCGCGCAAGCGGCGCTCCCAATTGCCGATTCAGTGAGCAGACAACATTCGTCACGGCTCGGAGATGAACGGAAAGCGCAGCTGCTCGTCGTGTGATGGCCGGTCGATGATGCAATAGATATTGGAACTGATATGCCCTTTCTACCGTTAGCAGCGACAAAGTCCGTGGCGACCGACGACATGCGGCCATCCTGCAGCGACGCCGCCGCCTCTGGGACAAAGTCAGTCGAACAGCTTCGCCTGCAAACGTTGCTCGACATCGCGCAGGCGTCATCCCAGCCCGGCGATGAAGGCGATTTCCTGCAGCAAGCCGCCAGATTGATCACGAAGGCACTCCATGTGACATGGGTGACTGTATATCACCTGGAAAAGAAATCCCGGCTTCTGCGTCCGCAGGTCACCACGTCGGCGACACACCAGGATGACATTCTGGGATTCCCGGTGGAATTGGGGGAAGGGCTGATAGGGATCGTGGCGGCCACGGGTGAGGCCAGACTCATCAACGACGCCGACACCAACCCGGAAGCCATCGCAATTCCCGGCACACCGACTGTGCCGGAATCGATCATGGGCGCGCCGATGATTTCGAACGGGGAACTTCTCGGCGTCATGCTGGCTTCGGCCGAAGGCCGCGTGCAGCTCACCCCGGGCGATCTGGACTGGTTGAAAGTCTATGCCTGCCAGGTGGCTTGGTTGGTGCGCGAACATGGGCTTGTCGGAGAGTTCGAATCGGAACGTCACATTCTCCGCGAGCAATTGATCCGCGCCGAGAAGATGCGCGCCCTGGGCGAAATGGCCAGCGGTGTCTTCCATGACATCAACAATATCCTGGGCGCGGTTCTCGGCCGTATCGAACTGATGCAGCACCGGACTGAGGACGAAGAACTGAAGAAATCCCTCGATCAGGTGGACCGCATTGCCCTTCAGGGGGCAGCGACCGTCAAACGGCTCCAGGAGTTCTCCCGTTCACACCAGGAGACCGAGTTCCGCATCACCGATCTGGGTCAGGTGATCGAAGATGCGCTGGAGGTGACACGACACCGCTGGGAGACACAAGCCCAGCAAAAGGGATTCATCTACAAGATCACCAAAGAGTTCCAGCCATCGGTGACGGTCAATGGCATCCATCCGCAATTAGTTGACGCTGTGGCCAATCTCCTGCTGAATGCAGTCGATGCCATGCCGCAGGGTGGTGAACTGATCCTGCGTACAGAACGTACCCCGGAGGGATGTCGTCTCTCCGTGCGCGACACGGGAATCGGCATCACCGCGGAGCAGATCGAGCGCGTGTTCTCGCCGTTCTACACAACCAAGGGTGTGCAAGGGACAGGGCTGGGCTTGGCCGTTGTCCACGACATTGTCGAACGGCATCAGGGGAACATCCATGTGAACTCCCAGCCCGGTAACGGGAGCGAATTCATCATCGAACTGCCCTCAGCCGCGCCATCGCCGGCCTTGCCGCAACCGGCGCCCAAAGCCAAAGAAGAACCCAGAGGGCTGCGGCTGATGCTTGTTGATGACGATCACACCATCCTCGATGTGGTCGCCGAGGCATTGCAAGATGGCGGGCATCAGATCGACATTTTCGACAACGGCGCCAGCGCGATCACTGCGATCGGGCAGAATACCTACGATGTGGTCATTACCGACCTCGGTATGCCCGATGTCACTGGCTGGGATGTTGCCCGTGCCGCCAAAATGCACCAGCCCAAACTTCCCGTGCTTGTGATCTCAGGATGGGGTGCGCAGTATGAGGGCGGGCATCTGGAAAATACTGGTGTCGATGCCATGCTCGCCAAGCCATTCCATCTCAAGCAACTCCGCGAAACCGTCGAAAATCTCGCCAAAACCTTTTCGGCAGCCGCGAACACGTAGCCGACGCTTGGGCATTGCTCGTAGGGGCACGGCTTGCCGTGCCCGCCCCTCAGCTCGGGCCAGAATTGGGAAACGAGTACGGCATGCCGTGCCCCTCCGGTTTCTGAATTCACCTGAAAAGGATTGACGAACGCTGTCGGCTTCTGTATCCACTATTGTGATGAGATGGATCGGCAGCGTCGTCGCGTCAAGGGCAATACTCCTGGCTCTCCTTGCCATACTACCCTCCAACGGGATGGCCCAGGAAAACCAGCCCGACACCACATCCAGTGTCTTGGCCGGGGCGCTCTTTTGGCCGTCAGCCGCGATCAAAACGGCGCTTTCGTACATCCGCCTGACACCGGCCGATCTCGCGCTCCGCACAGACTATGTGCCGAGAGATTCCTCGCGGCTCCCGTGTGTCGATCGCATTATGCAGAATCCTCAGGCGGCTCCGGCTGTCCTCCTGTCGTCGGCGAGTGCTTTCTTTGCCGGGGCACACCAGAGGCCATCCTCAGTCGCGGCACACCCCATTGGCATTGATTGGGCGTCGCTGGAGCAAATGGCGACAGGAACTCAGGAGTCCATTCATGACGGTCTGTTGCCCGATTCGATCCCCGTCGGTGCGTTTCTGCGTTGGCACATCCCGCTGCACACGACGCGGGCAGTACTGCGACGCGGTCAGCAGCACGAACTGAAACTCCCCACTGGCGACTGGACGAGATTCCTCAACCTGGCGTTGGCGGCATTGACAGACACCGGGTGGGTCGATACCGTGCTGGGTTCACTTTCCGTCGATGATCGTCAGTTCGTCCTCGCGCGTGCTCCTGGATTTCTTGAGGAAGATGAGGCCGATCGCGACAAACCGGAGGAAACGCTCGATTCTCTCCAGAAGATTGAAGACCTCGACGCCGAGAGGTTTGCTGCGCTCTCCGGCCCGATTCGCTGGACTTGGGTTCACGAGCATGGGGTCTCCGTGGTGGCCAAGATCGCCGAGTCGCTCCCTCTCCGCGCACCCCAGTGGGATAACAAAAGCGGGATGGGGGGCGAAGTGATGACCTTTGACACACCCGCCGGCCCGCTTGTCTTCGGCACGACCGGATCAGATCATTTCACCGGGAATCCGGCGATGATTGTCGATCCCGGCGGGGACGATCTCTACGAACTGGAGCCGTTGGCGATTGACCGGCACCGACTGATTCTTGACTATGCGGGCAATGACCAGTACCTCGCGCCTGCGGGGAATGACTTGGGCGCGGCGCGTTTCGGCTGGAGCATCCTCGCCGACTTCGCGGGAAATGATTCTTACACAGCGGGAAGTTTCTCCCTGGGCAGCGGCTGGTTTGGCGTTGGTTTGCTCTGTGACATGGGCGGGCGCGACCGCTACAGCGGCGATACCCACACGCAGGGCGCGGGATCATTTGGCGTAGGCGTTCTCTTTGATGCCGATGTTGCCTCCGCCGACGAGTATTCCGCCCGCTTGTACGGGCAGGGATTCGGCTCGTCCGCAGGACTCGGTATTCTCGCCGATGCCGGCGGCAACGACATCTATACGGCCGGGGGCAAATATGAAGATGTTCTCCGCTACCGTGATCACTATCTCTCCCTTTCGCAGGGATTCGCCTATGGCATCCGCCCGCATATTTCCGGCGGGATCGGACTGTTGCTCGATCAAAGCGGCAACGATGTGTATATCGCGGATATTTTCGGGCAGGGGTGCTCGTACTGGTGGTCCTTTGGCGGGCTTTACGACGGCGGCGGGAACGATCAGTATATTGCCTACCAGTATGCGCAGGGTTCCGCCACACACATGACAGCGGGCTGTCTCTATGACGTCGCCGGCGACGACCGTTACGAATCCAAGGGTGTATCGCAGGGCTGCGGTCACGACTGGTCGGTGGCGTTGCTGATCGACTCCGCCGGGAACGACCGGTACATTGCCACCGATCTCTCGCAGGCGGCGGGTTCGGCCAACGGCGTGGGTATTCTCATCGACGGGAGTGGCGACGACGGGTACTACACGACATCAATGGTCAATACACAGGGATATGGCAATCCGCGCCGCGAATACGGTTCCGTTGGGCTATTTCTCGACTTGGCGGGGGTGGACCACTACGACGGCCCGGGACATGACCGAATTGTCTGGCTGAGCCAGTCCCGATGGGGAGTGGGTGTCGACGCCGACTCGGTATGGCTGAGCAAGAATCGCAATGACAGTGTGTATGCACGATAGATTGGTCGTAGCACGGGCGTCCCGCCCGTGGCCCTTGGTGGGAAGGATTGGGAGGATCGTAGGGGCACTGCTTGCCGTGCCCGCCCGTCTGCGGCGGGCTATGATCGGGAAGCGGGCACGGCAAGCCGTGCCCCTGCACACGATGACCCAACGTCCCGGCGCGGGCGGGCATTACTCCCACCCCACGATGTTCGCATGGAGATTGGCATCCATCATTGCGATAGTTGTTTTCTCATCCGCACCCGTTCATGCCGAAACTGATTCCGCCCGTGTCGATCGTCTGTTCATGTGGGCGTCGTCCGGCCAAGTTCGCTTCCGCGACCGAGTTGATCCAGCCAAGGACTCGCTTGGCCAGATGGGGGAGAAGGCGGCCCGCTGGCTTGTGCACAAACTGGATGCAACCGATGCGCGTGAACGGCTGACGCTTGCCGATCTCTTCGCGAAAATCGGACCGGCTGCGACCCCGTATCTGACCATGTATCTCGATTCCGGCGGCATCTACATGCCGCTTAACGCGGCGCGCTGTCTGGGACAAGTCAAAGACACGAGTTCACTCGCGGCGCTGGTGCCGAAACTCGATCACAGTTACTACGCCGTCCGTTCTGAGGTGGCGACCACACTGGGCAAGATCGCTGTGCGGAGCGTTGTCCCGGCGCTGCTGGCGCGGTTGAGACGCGAGCAAGACGGTGATGTTCGCAAGAGCTGCGCCGTCGCGCTGGGGCTGATGGGCGACTCCAGCGCCACGACCCCGCTCATCGGTTTGTTGGGGGACCCGGTTTTCGGCGTTCGTCAGACGGCGCAGATCAGTCTGACCCAGCTCAAGCCGCCCCCGCTGTCTGCCTTGATGACAGCGGCTGAACGACTGACGGGAGTGGCCAGACATGGCACCCTTGTGGCGTTGGGCGGGTGTGACGATTCTCACGGTCGCCGCTATCTCCTTGGTCTGTTGCACAGCGGCGATCCACTCTTGCGCGGTTTTGCCATAGAGGGACTGGCGGCACATCCCACTGAAGATGTCCGCAAGCGTGTCCGACGTCTGGCCAAAACCGAAAGCGATCCGTTTGTCCTCGCTGAGATGAAGCGATTCGAGCAGCAACCCATCGGGAAATGAACGACAGCGACACACTCCGTGAGAGAATTGCCCGGCTGTCCGCCCATCTGGCGGTCCAGCCAGTCCCCGACTTCGCCTCCGGGGCAGAGGATGTGCAGTCTGAGATTTCCGGCCGCTCACCCGAAGCAATGATCGGACCAGAATCGGTTGGCGCGGAGGAGAGGGCAGAACATCGCGGGCGGTACTGGTTCCGGCGCGTTCTTTTCGACCCATCGCAGCCGTGGGGGGAGACTTGTTGTTCGTCTTTCGTGGATGAGTTTGAGACCGCCATGATCCGTGTTCCCTTGGATGGATCGTCGGGAGAATGGCCGCTGAATCGCTGTCTCTTCGTGGATTGCGAGACGACCGGCCTGTCGGGCGGCGCGGGCACAATCGCGTTTCTCACCGCTGTGGGCCAGTTGGTCGGCGATCGCTTTGCCGTTGACCAGTATTTTCTGGCCGATCCGGCTGACGAGGCGGCAGTTCTCGATACGCTGGCGGCGCGTTTCGCATCCGCTGACGCTCTGGTCACATACAACGGATCGGGATTTGACCTGCCGTTGCTGGAGGGACGGTTCCGCCTCTGGCGCCTCGATCCGTCCTTCCGTGAACTCCCCCACCATGATCTGCTCTGGCCCACGCGTTCCCTCTTCAAGCACCGCATGGGTGAATGCTCGTTGGGGAATGTCGAGGCGCGGTTGTTGAAGTACGCACGGGTGGAGGATCTTCCCGGTTCCCAAGTACCGCAGGTGTATTTTCAATTCCTCCGGGAAGGCTTTTCGCCTCGACTTCACACCGTGTTCGAGCATAATCGTCTCGATGTCGTCTCGCTGTTTGTGTATGCGCTCTGGCTGAATGGCCAGACACAACACGAGCGGCCGATGCTTTCCGATCCTGATGATTTGGCCCAGTTGGCGCTCTACTGGTTCCGTCGGCGTCTGACCGGTCCGGCCCTGGTCGCGCTGGATGCGGCTGGACAGCGTGTGCTCAGCCATTCACAACGCGCGCGTCTGTATGAGTTGCGTGCACGCATTCACAAGTATGATCATCGTTACGATGATGCACATACACACTGGGAGCAACTGAACCGCTGCGATCCCGCCTGTGTCGATGCGGCCGAGGAAATGGCCAAGCATCTCGAACACCGGCAGCGTGACTATGCCGCCGCTCTGACCGTTGTCGACCGTGCCCTCGCGACGCTTCGTCTCCAGGAGACGCTCAACGGTACCGGGGATGAATCCACCCGGCAGCGGCTCATGCACCGCCGCGCACGGCTGCAGCGGCGACTCGCGCAGATAAGAGCCACATAGCCGAGTGCAGCAAGAATTGCGCCGGAGCGGACGGTGCGTTCGGCCCCCGCAACATGATCGCCCACGATTCATCGCTGATCCAGGTCACGACCTCTGCTGGCTGGGGCGGGCGCGAGAGTCTGCCCCTGGCGATCCACCGACGCTGGCTCGACGAGGGAGTAAACGCGACTTTACTGGTGGGCAGGGACACGGAACTGGCACGACGGTCGGCGGGAATCGCCTCCACGGTTTCTGTGCCGCGTGGACGGCTTTCTCTCGCGATGGCTCTTCGCCATCTGATCTCAACCGGTAGACCGGCGGTCATCCTCAGCCACTTCACTCACGACTTACCTTCCATCTCTCTGGCGCTGACTGGCCATCGTCATAGGCGTCTCGTCGTCATCAAACACGTCAGCCCCGGTCCAGCGAAGCGTGACTGGTTTCACCGGGCAATGTATCG
Organism: Candidatus Zixiibacteriota bacterium; assembly: GCA_036170655.1. Classification (GTDB taxonomy): domain Bacteria; phylum Zixibacteria; class MSB-5A5; order WJJR01; family WJJR01; genus JACRMA01. The sequence goes on from JAVHPP010000184.1 coordinate 16,591, forward strand.
CCGCGTGGATCGTTTGCTGTGTGTGTCGGAATTCGTTCGTCGCAAGTGCATCGCGACTTATCCCATTTCGGATGACAGAATATTGGTCTGGTATCCGGGAGTTGATGTCGGACGTTTTGAGTTCGATCCCGCTGCGCGTGAGAAGATCCGGCGGACCACCGGAGTTGGCGAACGCGAGTATGTCGTCGGTTATGTCGCGCGCATCACGCCGAATAAGGGACTGGAGAACCTGATTGATGCGGCAAAACTGGTCCTCATCGAAGCTCCGGGAACCCGACTCTGGTTGATTGGCGGGTCCAGCAAAGAAGAACAGGAGTATGAAACCCAACTTCGGCGGCGTGTCACCGAATTGGACTTGGGAGAGCACGTTTGCTTCTGGGGACAGCAAGAAGGGGTGGCGGAGTATCTCTCGGCGATGGATTTGTTCGTCACCCCGGCGTCGAACGAATCATTCGGTCTGACAACCGTCGAGGCGATGGCCGCGGCACGGCCGGTTGTTGGGTTTCGTGCTGCTGGGACAGCGGAGATCGTCGTCGATGGCATGACCGGTGTGCTGGCGGATCTGTCGCCTGACCCGTCCCTGGCTCTCGCACAGGCTATCCTCAGTGTGAGGCGCGACCCCGTTCGTGCGGCGGCCATGGGATCGGCGGGACGAGAACGGGCGATGACCATCTTCTCCCATGAGGCAATGATGATCCGGTTGGAAGACCTGATCGGGATCGGTCGGCCGTAGGGCGCACGGCCGTGCGCCCCTGCAGAGCGTGTTGAAGAACCGGAAGAAACAGGTATCCAGCGGTTCGTGGTGCCCACGGTACGTTTGCCAGAGGTTTTTCAACATGCCCCTGCAACCGGGACCTCTTCCTTTTGATTGCCACCAAGGCCCCTTTACTTTCCCATCATGAATCCGATAAGTAAGTAGGAGCCCCGACGCCGAGCGTTCCGAATGGGGGTAGGGTATCTGCATGGCAGACCAATCGGTGCGCGACAAGATATTATCAATCCATGACTTCTATACGTTGCCTCAAACGTTAGTTGAGGTGCTCCGTGTCACCGAGTCCCCGGAGACCTCGGCGCATGAGCTCAGCCGGATCATCCTTCGTGATGCACCCATCACCGCGCGGCTTCTGCACATGGCCAATTCGGCGCTCTACGGACGCGCGGGGAAAGTCAACACGGTTCAACAGGCAGTCGTGCTCCTCGGATTTCGAGCGGTCAAGTCCGTGGTGCTTTCTACGTCCGTGTACGACATCTTTAGCAAGCAAGCCGACAGCGCCGGCCTCAATCTCGAAGAGTTCTGGAGGCATTCCCTCGAGTGCGCCTCGACCTCCCAGTTATTCGCTGCCAAGATTGGTTATCAACCACAGGAGGAAGCCTTTGTCGCCGGGCTTCTTCATGACATGGGATTGCTGCTCATGTCACGCGCATTCGGCGGCGAGTACACCGCCTTCGCTGCCCGCGCGCCGTTCGATGAAGACTGGGATACCACGGAGCAGAACGAATTCGGCATCGGCCACAGCGAGGCGGGCGCCATCTTCTTTCAGTCTTGGGGGCTCCCCCCGCACCTTGTTGCGGTTGTCGGTCATCACCATGATGTCGTCACCGGGGACGCGGGAGGCAGCGCCGAGAGACTGACGTTGCTGGTGACACTGGCCGACCGTATTGCCCATCATGGGGTCGAACGACGGTCCAGTTTGACACGGATCGAGATCGAGGAGAAGCACCGCATCTTGCAGGCGCTGGGTCTCGATCCGATTGAACTCAAGACTGTGGACACCTGGGTGGCCGATAACCTGGCTGCGATCGCGGGCTATCTGGACATCGAGATCGGCTCCCCCCTGGAGATTCTCACACAGGCCAATCAGCGCCTTCACGATCTCTTCCGGGAGATGGAAGCCCTTGTCATCAATACCCCGGCGGAAAGCAAGGAGCAGATAGCCCGCCAGTTGCTCGATGCCATTTTCGCCACCTTCGCGCACCACATCAACAACGCCACGACGACCATTCTCGGACACGCGCAACTGGTGGAAATGGCGGTGAAACGAGGGAAGTTGACTGACCCCGACGGACGGCTCGCCGATTCCATGGAAACGATCCAGAATGCCGTAGCCGTGATCTCCGCTGTGCTGTCCGAACTGAAGACAATGTCCTCATTCGAGATTGTTCCCTATCACGACCGCGCCAATATCCTCGCCATTGATGATCGTCTCAAAGAGCGGCTCTCCCGGCAACGGTTGTGATCCCGTCCCCGATGCTGTAGCACGGGCAGGACGCCCGTGGTACGTGGGCGGGATTGTCTCGGGCGGGGTAGCACGCGTATCTTGCCCGTGCGGCAACGCCATTGACGCCGCTTGAACCGCAGCGGTATAATGGCAGAGATGATCTCAGCGGTGTCGCGCCAGACTACTATCCCGGCTCTCCTCGGCGAAACGGCCCGGCGTTCTCCGGGATCGCCGGCGTTGTCACGCTATGTGAGCGGCCGTTTTGTTTCCCTCTCCTATGGTCAATTGTTTGCCGCGGCCGGCCGGATGGCCGAACGGCTGTGCGCCCAAGGCGCCGCCCCAGAGCGACGTGTGGCGATCGCTGTTACCGACCGCTTTGAATGGGGTGTTTCCTATCTCGGTGTGTTGTTCAGCGGTGCAACCGCGGTTCCCATCGATCTGCAACTGACCCCCCCGGAGATCAATGGGATCTTGTCAGATGCCGATGTGTCACTGGTCATCCACGATGGCCGGATCGATCTGGGCGATTGGCGGTCACGCAGTGAAGTGATCGGGTTGGATCAGACGCTGCCGGATCTCTCGCCATCGGCCCCGGACGGTCCATTCCGGGTTCCCGAACTCGACCCCGAATCGCTGGCCTCGATCATCTTCACCTCGGGGACAACCGGGCAGACCAAAGGCGTCATGCTCACCCATGCCAACTTGGTGGCGGATGTGCTGGGCATCCAGGCCATGGGTCTCTGCTTCAGTTCCGACACACTTCTCTCGATCCTCCCGATCCATCACGCGTTCGAATGCACAGCGGGATTTCTTTATCCCTTGTCCATCGGCGCCCATGTGGCGTATGCCCGAAGTCTCAAATCCAACGAGATTCTTGCCGATATGAATGCCACGCAGGCCACCGTGATTCTGGCGGTTCCCCTGTTGTTTGAGAACATTGTCAACTCGATCAAGCGCCATGTTCATGACGCGCCGCTGTGGCGGCAACGTCTCTTCTCTCTTTTGATGTCCACGTCGCGGATGGGCAGACGCCTCGGCTGGCGGAGCGCGGGACGCGTTGTCCTGGCGTCCGTGCGCCGCAAAGCCGGGCTGTCATCCTTGCGTATCTTGGTGTCCGGTGGCGCAGCGCTCCCGCCATCGGTGGCCGAGTTCTGCGACATCATCGGGTTGCCGTTGATCCAGGGTTACGGCCTGACGGAGACATCGCCGGTTGTTTCCGTCAACCGACCGGGCCGTCACCGGTACGATACAGTTGGTCCGCCGATTCCCAATGTACAGGTGAAGATTGTTGATCCCCGTCCGGACGGCATCGGCGAGATCGCGGTCGCCGGTCCCATTGTGATGAAGGGATACTGGAAGCGTCCTGACGACACCGCCAAGGTCCTGCGTGACGGCTGGCTCTTGACGGGCGATCTCGGGTCGATCGATGCTGGAGGACACGTGCACATTTGCGGGCGTTCGAAAAATGTAATCATCACGGGTGCCGGCAAGAATGTTTATCCGGAAGAGGTCGAAGCGGTCTTGGGGAATCAACCGGAGATCAGCGAATCGGTTGTCTATGGCAAGTCGCGTCCGGGCAAAATCGGTGAGATCGTTGCCGCTGTTGTCGTGCCTGATCCTGATTGGTTCGCATCGGCTCAGCCCGGTGTATGGGATCACGATGATGCGTTACGATCGGTTCTGGTCGAGGCGGTGCACAAAGCGTGCGAAGATCTGGCGCCATTCAAGCGCATCGTCGATATTGAAATCCGGCGTGAGCCGTTGGAGAAAACGACGACACGGAAGATCAGGCGGTACCTGGTCATCCAACCCCGACATGACTACAAATTATAGGAGAATGACGTGATTCACAGACATTCCATATCCGCGGCAAACCCAGCGTGTGCCAGCCGGGTGGGTCCCATCCATCATCGATCTGCGCTTGGATCGTGGGCTGGGTATTTTATGGTCATGTCGGTTCTGTTGGCCGTGGCAGGTCTGTCTCAAGCGCAAGACACGCTGGGGACCTTCCGCACAAATCCGATACAATACTTCGCGGCCAACGGCAGCCGTACCTGGGTCGGCCGTGGCCAGTTCATGATGAATGCATACTCTGACACGATTGTCATGTCCGTGGATTCTGGCGGACGGTCGCTGAATGTGCGCCGGGTTCTGGTCAACGAGGACGACACGGTTGTTGTGTCACGCGGCCACGGCGTGGCGACTCTGATCAATTACGACACGTCGTTTGCACTGCGCTGGACCGAAGCGCGTTATCACGAGGCCACCGGCCGCATGCACTGGGTCGGCGGACAATGGCTGATCGAATTCGGCGGAGAGTGGGGGCAGTGGTCGATTGCGCTGGTCCGACAAAATGATCACGCTTTTGCCACCATGGTCGGGCGTGCGTTGGGGAATCTGCCGCCGGTCAGGTTCACCGCGCTGACGTATCAGGCCTTGCCTTCCAAGGGGAAGAAGTCCTTCCGCTAAGCAACCAAGGTGCAGTCTGTGCTGGCGCTCGTATTGATTGTCGCGAAATGGCTTGGACTTCTGGGCATGCTGGCAACCGGAGGACTGGGCGCGGTGATGGCAAATCCTCTGTCCCTGCCCTTGCATTATTTCTGGGGGATGCTCTCTGTGTTTATCCTGTCCGCTGCCCAAACGATGACAATCTACTACTTTCTGGGGATGAGCCGTGCCGTTATCCAGGCGGCCAAACGCCATGATCTTCCCGGCAATGTCCGGACCGAAGCGATCAATCTGAAGAAGATGGTTTCGGGCCGCGGATACATCGTGCTGCTTCTGGCGACCATGACTCTGATTGCTGGCGGGGCGACTCTCTTCGGGCGTTTCCCCAGTTGGATTCACATTACGATAGCGAGCGCCACGTTTCTCGGCGGTGTTTACACGGCGTTCATCGAGTTTCTCGCCTTTCGCCTCAACGCGGCGTTCTACGACCGGGTGGCGGCGATGATTGAGCGCTCCGCATAGATGCACAGCGAATGCCATTGGTCTGGACGTGCATGTGCACTATAATGTCGCGTGAGGCCGCAGGCCGTGCCGACGGAGCATTGCGGCGCCAGAAGATGAGGGAGACCGTGTGATGCTGATGACCCTGGTGGAAAAAATCCTCGCGCAGAAAGTCGGCCATGACGTCCGCCCGGGCCAGCTCGTGATGACCCCGGTGGACCAAATCTTCGCCCACGATCTCTCCGGACCACTCGCAATCACCCAGTTGCGCAGTCTTGGTTTCTCCGGGTTCAAACATCCAGAAAAGGTCCGTTTTTTCCTCGACCATGCCTCACCCAGTTCGACCGTAACCTCGGCAAACGAACACAAAACGATCCGTGAATTCGCCGCCGAATGGGGTGTCGAGTTGATCGATGTCGGTGAAGGCATCTGCCACCAGATCATGATGGAGCGCTATGCCAGGCCCGGCGAAATCATTATTGGCGGCGATTCACACACCTGTACCGGCGGTGTGCTGGCCGCGCTGGCGACCGGTATGGGCTCGACCGATACCGCCGTTGCCATGTATCTCGGCCGCACCTGGCTGCGTGTGCCGGAGACTATGCGCTTCGTGATTTCCGGCAAACTCCCCCGTGGTGTCTATTCCAAGGATGTGATGCTTTACATGATCGGGACAATCGGTTCGGGGGGTGCGACTTACCGTTCGATGGAGTTCGTTGGCCCCGCGCTTTCTGGCTGGTCAGTTCCCGAACGCGCCGTTCTCCCCAACATGGCGGTCGAGGCCGGCGCGAAGTGCGGCCTCTGTCCGTCCGACGACAAGACGCGTGACTACTTGACACAGCAGGGGAGAGCCGGTGATTACGCTCCTTTGGCTGGCGACCCCGATGCCCCCTGTGCCTTTGAGATGAAAATCGACGCTTCCACCCTCGAACCGCAGGTCGCCCTGCCGCACAATGTCGATCTGGCTGTTGGCGTGACCGATGCCAAAGTCCGTGACGTTCGCGTGCATCAGGTTTATCTGGGGACGTGCACGAATGGCCGTATCGAGGATTTCCGTATTGCCACCGGCATCCTCAAGGGCAACCGGATCGCCAACGGCACAAGGCTGATCGCGACGCCCGCTTCCCGTCAAGTCTATCTCCAAGGGCTGAAAGAGGGGCTTTGGACCTCGATCATCGAGGCGGGGGGATTGGTCAACTCGCCCGGTTGCGGCGCGTGCCCGGGAGTTCAAACCGGCATCCTTGGTTCAGGGGAGAACTGTCTGTCGACAATGAACCGCAATTTCAAGGGTCGTATGGGAAACCCGGAGGCGTTCATATATCTGGCGTCGCCGGCGACCTGCGCGGCGTCGGCGCTGACCGGCGTCATCACCGATCCGCGGGAGGTGGTCCAATGAACGAACGGGGACGTGCTTGGTTGTTCGCCGATAACATCTCGACCGACCTGATTTTTCCCGGACGCTATGTCCATCTGCTTTCCAACATGCCGGAACTGGTGCAACACACGCTGGAGGACGCGCGCTCCGACTATGCCACAAGCGTCAAGCCCGGCGATTTCGTGGTCGCGGGTGACAACTTCGGCATGGGATCGTCACGTGAGCAGGCGCCGGTGATCATTAAGCTTTCTGGCGCACGCGCCGTTCTCGCCAAATCATTCGCGCGAATCTTCTTCCGCAACGCGATCAATGTCGGTCTGGCCGCCATCGAGGTGGACACCACCGGCATCAACGAAGGCGACTCCTTGAGCGTCGACCTCGCCGCCGGACATGTCAAAGATCACACCAATGGGATCGAGCGCCGCTTCGAGCCGCTCCCACCCATCATGACCGAAATCCTCGCCGACGGTGGTTTGATCGAACACATCAGGAAGCACGGCGATTTCAATTTGTAGGGTGGTCCATGGTACCGGCCGCCGGGAAGATGAGAGCCAGCTCCGATGTTTCCGCGTAAAGCGCCCGCACGATGGCTGATTTGGGCTCACGTCGCCCTGACAGTCGTGGCCTGGTGGATTCCGAGTGCGACCTACAACAATGCTGGCCGTGCTGATCTGCCTCGACGTAATGTGGATGGTCGTCGAGTACAGCTTAGTCTTGGGTGCTCGCACTGGACACTTGGCTCCCCTCTGGGCGGCTGTGTTCGTGCCCGCAATGGCGCCGCTGGTGCTTCTCGTGTATTATCTCAATCGTATCAGCCGGACGATTGAAGTGATCAAGGCCGAGGTAGCACGATGAGCTTATCCAACATAGGAAGAGCCTTTCGGGAGGGCGAGGCTCCTGCCGAGCCTCTTTCATCCCAAACGGCGAAGCATCCCGT